>NZ_KV805730.1:0-4088 GCF_001811625.1 Globicatella sp. HMSC072A10
CTGTGCGGGGGTGGGCAGACGAAGCGAAAATCGACTGATTTTCTACTTCTTGCCCACTCCCTTTTATCTTTCTCCGATTTGTAAAATAGTTCTAATTGCCGATTTGATACGAATTATCACTTCGCATTAACACTCCTACCAGTTAAAGAGGTTAAATATCCTCTTAGAGATGGTTTGTTATTTTACATTGACATTCGCGTATCTTTAAATAAGTCTACGGTGTTTTATCAGTGCATACATATACCAATGTTTCTATTCGCGCAAATCTGAATCAATATTGAACCGGTTGTTCTCTCGCAATATGCCTCTCTAATACCATCTATTCACTACACAATGTTTGAAGACGCAAAACTGGGCAGAAACTCTAAAATTTCTGCCCAGTCTTATTAGTTTTATTTTTATTATTCAGTAACGGCTGTTGGATCTGATACTAAGATCGTTCCATTAACAATCATTGATTTTTCTGGTAAGCCATTCCATGCACGTAAATCTTCTGGTGTTACACCATATTGATCGGCAATGGTTTGTAAGTTTTCACCTGTTTGAACTTCATGTAATGTTGGTTCTGGATTACTTACATAAATTTCTTTACCTACTTCTAATTCATTGTCAGCCAATTCATTCCACACTTTGATTGCTTCTGCTGTTGTTTTATAAGTTTCCGCAACTGAATCAATTGTGTCGCCTTCTACTACTTTATGTTTTTGAGGTTCATAAGCAGAATCTTTAATAATCAACTCATCACCAACGCGAGCTGGATTTTCTGCTGTAATGTTATTCCAAGATTTTAAATTATATAGTGTGACACCATATTTATTGGCAATCTTAAATAAAGTTTCACCTTTTTGAATAATGTGTTTTGCTTTAATACCAGCCGCTTTTTCTTCGTCGGTTAAATCGCTTGACGTTGCAGTTTCTTCTTCTTTAGCTTCTTCTTTATTCTTATCTTCGGTCGTTGTTTCTTCCGTTGTTTCTTCAGCTGGCGTTTCAGAAGTCGCACTCTTATCTGCACCAGGGACCACTAATTGATCACCAATTTGTAAGAAAGTACTTGATAATCCATTAATCGCCATTAAGTTATCAACGGTCGTACCGTAAGCCTGGGCGATTTCATATAAGCTATCCCCTGCTGAAACCGTGTAATTTGTTGTTGCAGTATTGGTCGTTGGCACATAATTAGTATAAGTTGAGGTAGCGCCAGAACTATAACCTGTGACAGCAATTTGGTCTCCGACATTCAACCAGTCGCTAGATAAGCCGTTCCATGCCCACAATTCTTCTTCGGTTACACCATAAACGGCCGCAATGCCTGATAATGTATCGCCAGGAGCTACTGTATGGTAGCCGGTTGAAGAGGTAGAAACTGGTGCTGTGTAATCATAATAATAATTACCACCTGTTGCCGTTGCATTACCATAGACAACTAAAGTATCGCCGACATTTAACCAATCGCTAGTTAAACCATTCCATGCCATTAAATCATCGACGGTTACACCGTAACGAATAGCTAGATTATATAGGACGTCACCATTTTGAACGACGTGAGTACCTGCAACACTAGAATTAGATACTACCGTACCACTGCTTGATCCGTCTACGACTAATACATCGCCGACATAAATCATGTCACTTGATAAGCCGTTCCATGCGCGTAATTCTTCTGCAGTTACGCCATATGCGGCTGCAATGCCTTGTAAATATTCTCCACTTTGTACAGTGTGTGTGGTGGTTTGTGCTTGTGTGGTTGGTAAAACAGCTAATGAGGTTGAGGCTAATAAAGCCATTGAAGCTGAGATTAATTTTTTATGTAATTTCATTTTTTTCTCCTTCCAATCGATATCAATCTACCTCTATATTATAACATTTAGATAACGATTCGACCATGAATTCGCTGTTTTGTCATCACATCGTAAAAGTAACCGGTCATTTTTAAAGTGTCATGTAACCTAATTGTTACACAAACACCCCAATAATCTCCTGGTTTTAAATACTTTAGTAGTTTTTGACAAATCCGTGATATAACAGCAACTACTTAAAATGGGGTGTTCTGGTGATTATTGCGAGTCCTATATCATCAGCCATGGCCTTAATATTTCCCTTTCTATTCACATTAAATGATGCTTATTTGGATTATCCATAAAATGCAAGACACTTCTGTCAAAAGCCAATTCCATTTTTTAAGCAAACTCTCATAATTTAACGAATTAAAATAGAACGTAAAACTCTATCACAAAGGACGTTTTTATGGTAAAATGAGTGTTGGAACATTCTAATTTTATTGAAAGAGAAGTGAAATAAATGGGTCGTAAATGGATGAATATTAAGGAAAAGAAAGCAAATAAAGACCAAAATACTTCGAAGATTTATGCTAAATTCGGTATTGAAATCTATGCTGCTGCAAGACAAGGTGAACCCGATCCAGAATTAAACCAAAAATTACGTTTTGTTGTTGATCGTGCGAAAACATATAATGTCCCTCGTCACGTTATTGAAAAAGCCATTGATAAAGCTAAAGGTGGCGATGATGAAAACTACCAAGAATTACGTTACGAAGGCTTTGGACCTAATGGTTCGATGATTATGGTCGATGCCTTAACTAATAATGTTAACCGTACAGCAAGTAATGTTCGGGCTGCATATGGTAAAAATGGTGGTAACATGGGTGTGAGTGGTTCAGTTAATTACTTGTTTGATGCAACAGCTGTTTTTGTAATGGCCGATCAAGATGCTGACGACGTGATGATGGCTTTATTAGAAGCGGATGTCGATGTTCGTGAGGTATTTTCTGAAGAAGATACCGTAGTTGTTTATGGTGAACCAAAAGACTTTGAAGCCATTAAAACTGCTTTAGAAGGTATGGGAATTACTGAATTTGAAGTAGCTGAAACCGACATGATTGCACAAAACGAAGTGAAATTAGAAGGCGACGATTTGAAAAAATTTGAACATTTAATTGAAGTTTTGGAAGATGACGAAGATGTTCAACGCGTTTACCACAATGTTGATTTAGACGACTAATTCATTGAAAATTGCCCTTTAGTTTATTGATTAATATTGTAGTTGTTGTAAAGGCTTGTTCATTTAGAAATTTTGTTGGGCTGGAGTAGAACTTTGATGTATTTACCCTTCTACTTTGACCATGATTGATAAAGATACTAGACTGATTTGGCCTTTACTATTCCAGTGAATATCGTAAAGGTAGTCCTGTTTAAAATAAGGGATGTTTGAAAGGAGCAAAAGCATGAGTTTACCAGATTTTTCATTAGTTCGTAGTAGCGGTCAACCCTACCGCTTAAATGAGTATAATGGACAAGTCTTGTTAATCGTTAATACCGCAACCGGTTGTGGCTTAGCCCCTCAATTGACTCAATTAGAGGAACTCTATCAACGCTATCACGACCAAGATTTTACTGTCATCGGATTTCCATCCAATCAATTTAAGCAAGAAAAAGTGGTCGATAGTGATATGGAAAGCACCTGTCAATTGAATTTTGGAGTCAGTTTCCCCTTAAATGAAACAGTAGAAGTGAATGGCCCTAAGACTGAACCCATTTTCCAATGGTTAAAACAAGAAACCCAAGGACTATTCTCCAATAATATCAAATGGAACTTTACGAAGTTTTTAATTGATCGCGAAGGACGAGTGGTTAAACGTTACTCGCCAACCACCTCGCCTAAAGCAATCGAAAAAGATATTCTTAAATTATTATAATAAAAACCAGTTAGCTTAATTTCCCTTTTAGGAATCTAGTTAACTGGTTTTTCTATTTAAGTACCTTCGCTTAGCTTAATACTTTCGCTAGATACGCTGTTTATTTATTTTAATTTCTTGTGGCCAAGACTTGAAAGTGAGACTGAGCATAAACTTGATAAATTCAGTCAACTTATAGCTCAATAATGAAAAGCGCAGGGGTGGAGTGGTCTCAACTGCGTCTTAACGAGATTGAACATAAATTTAAAAAAATTCAGTCATATTAGTGCTTATTCATTAAAATCGCAGTGGTTGAGTGGCCTCAAACTGCGTCTTAACGAGATTGAACATAAATTTTAAAAAACTCAGTCATATTAGTGCTTATTCATTAAAATCG
>NZ_KV805730.1:4188-19864 GCF_001811625.1 Globicatella sp. HMSC072A10
ATTATTCAATTTTCTACTTCTGGTCCACTCCCCTCATTCAACCTGTGTTTAATATTTTCGTAATATACCTTATTCCTTTTAGATTAAAGTTCTTCTTCCTCAAAGGTGCCATTACCATTCTCAAACTGACTATTATATAAGTCCGCATAGAAGCCATCTTGAACCATTAATTGATCGTGATTGCCTTGTTCGATAATATTACCGTCTTTCATTACTAATATTAAGTCAGCATTACGAATGGTTGAAAGTCGATGAGCAATGACAAATGAGGTACGACCAACCATTAAGGCATCCATTGCTTTTTGAATTAATTCTTCCGTACGAGTATCCACTGAGCTCGTCGCTTCATCTAAAATTAATAATGGAGCATCTTTTAATAACGCACGGGCAATGGTCATTAATTGTTTTTGTCCTACTGATAATTGAACGGAATCATCCAATATCGTGTCATAACCTTGAGGTAATGTGGTAATAAAATGATGGATCCCCACCGCTTTCGCAGCCTTTATCACTTCTTCTTGTGTTATCTCTGGTTGATTGAATACTAAATTATCCCGAATACTCCCCTCAAATAACCAAGTATCTTGTAATACCATACTGAAATATTCATGCAATTCAGAGCGAGTCATGTCTTTAATATTGACACCATCGATTAAAATTTGACCGCTATTGACTTCATAGAAGCGCATTAATAAGTTAACAATCGTTGTTTTACCAGCACCGGTTGGTCCAACAATCGCGATTTTTTGCCCCGCTTTAGCTTCGGCAGAGAAATCATGAATAATTGTTTTACCTTCATCATAGCCAAAATTAACATGTTCGAAGGCAACATTTCCTTTAATTTGTGATAATTGGGTTGTTTTATACGATTCGTCACTCATTTCATCTGCATCTAAATAGTCCATTACTCGACCTAAGGCTGCTCCAGCTGATTGCAAGCTTTGTGCCGCTTGGGCAATCTGGGATAATGGTTGTGAGAATAAGCGAACATACACCATAAAGGCAATAATGACACCGATGGTAATGTGACCATTTAAAACTAAGTAAGCGCCCATTAAACAAACCATTACATAACCGAAGTTCCCGATGAAAGCCATCAGCGGCATCATCATCCCACCTAAAAATTGTGATTTCCAAGCACTTCCGTATAATTGTTCATTTAATTTTGCGAATTGCCCTTTCATTTCTTCGGCTGCATTATAACTGCTAACTATCGAGAGTCCGGTATAGGCTTCTTCGATATAGCCATTGACAGTAGCTAAGTTCTTTTGCTGCGCCTTAAAATGAGCACGTGATTTACTCATAATAAAGACCATTCCAATAAAACCAATAAAAACCGAACTGATTGCTGTTAAAGCCATTACCCAATTCGTTTTAAACATCATAAACAACGTACCGATTAATAAAACTGTTGCCGAAACTAATGTTCCTAAACTTTGATTTAAGCTTTGACCAACAGTATCCAAGTCATTGGTAATAATGGATAAAACATCACCGGTTGGACGGCTATCAAAGTATCGTAAAGGAAGGCGATTCATCTTTTCAGCAATCGCAGTACGAAGGCGTTTAGTAAACCGTTGTGAAATGGTCGCCACAATAAAGCTTTGTGCATACCCCATGACCGCTGCCGTTAAATACAAGATGACTAATGTTTTTCCTATTTTATCAATTTTATTTAAGTCAATACCAACCATCAACCCTTGAGTAATGACATCCATCATTTCACTCATTTTATCAGGTCCGATAACGGTGATAACACTACTAATAATTGAGAAAATTAAGGCAATCACGATGGGAATTAAATAGCCATCGGCATAGCGTAAAGCGCGTTTTAGGGCTTTTTCTGATTGTGGTTGTTCTTTAGCCATTGGTTAATTCCTCCTTTGATAATTGTGAGTAGGCAATTTCTTGATACACTTCATTATTAGCTAATAATTCTTGATGCGTACCTTGACCGACTACTTTCCCTTGATCTAATACTAAGATTAAATCTGCATCCATAATTGTTGAAATACGTTGTGCGACAATTAACTTCGTCATATCAGCCGTTTGGACTGCTAAATCATGTCTCAACGCTCTATCAGTTTTATAGTCTAAAGCTGAGAAGGAATCATCGAATATTAAAATTTCTGGTTTGCGCGCTAAAGCACGGGCAATTGCTAGTCGTTGTTTTTGACCCCCAGAGAAATTCGCGCCTTCTTGAGCCACCGCTGATTGCAAACCATTTTCTTTACTTTGTACAAATTCTTTAGCTTGTGCTAACTCTAAAGCTGCATTCATTTTTTCTTCCGTTAATGGCGATTCATTACTTTCACCAAAATTCATATTAGAGGCAATGGTTCCACTAAAGATGACGGCTTTTTGTGGTATATATCCCACCCTATTATTTAAATCATCATGGGCAATCTCTTTAATATTTTGCCCATTTAACTTAATGGCACCACTAGTCACATCGTAGAAACGTGGTAACAAGTTAATCAAAGTACTCTTACCACTACCTGTGGAACCAATAAAGGCAATTGTCTGTCCCTTTTTAGCCTTGAAGCTAATATTCGAGATAACGGGTTCAGCACTATCACTATATTTAAAGGTTACATTTTCATATTCTAAAACATATTCATTCGCTTGATCGTTCGTCTTGGTTGTTGCAGGATAGTCAATCACAGAATGTGTCTCTAATACTTCATTAATACGTTTAGCAGACACAATCGCTCTTGGTAGCATGACAAAAATCATCGTCATCATCATGAAGCCCATGACCACTTGCATCGCATAAGAAGTAAAGACTGCCATATCGCCAAAGAGTGTTATTTTCATATTTAAAGCTGCATTTTGAATGAGATAAGCCCCAATCCAATAAACCGATAACGATAACCCACTAGATACTATCGTCATTAATGGCATCATTAATGAGAACATTCGCATTGAGAACAAATTGGTATCGGTCAATTCGCTATTGGCAACATCAAATTTATCATTGCGGAATTTTTCAGCATTATAAGCTCGAATGACCCGTATCCCCGTTAAGTTTTCACGAGAGATTGCATTCAACTTATCGGTTAATTTTTGGATCATTTGTTGTTTTGGAAATGCTAATACCATAATCATAGTAATGACAATTAATAGTAAAAGTACCGCTAATGCAGTTGCTAACATCCATTGACCATTTTTGTTAGATATTTTAACCATCGCCCAGCCGGCCATAATGGGTCCTTTGACCATTACTTGCAAACCAATGGCAATTAACATTTGTAATTGAATAATATCATTGGTTGTACGCGTAATTAAACTTGGGACTGAAAAGCTTTGTGTTTCCTTAGCTGAGAAACTTAACACGTGTTCAAAAACATCACGTCTTAACGAACGTGTAAAACTAGCTCCCAATCGAGCTGCTAAAAAACCAACTAAGAGACTGGTCGCAAAACTTAATAATGATAAGAGTAACATCATCCCTCCAGGTTGATAGAGCTCTTTAAGTTCTGTACCTGGCGTCACTAATTTTTTGGTCACTTCTGACATATAATCTGGTACTTTTAAATCTAACCAGACTTGGGCCATAATGAATAGAACACTGACGACAGCCATCATCACTTCTTTTCTATTCATTCGTTTGAATATTTTTAACATTCATATTCTCCTTCTTGTTTTTCTTCTGATTCTACTTGCGCATTTTGAGTTACTTTTTTGATGACATTATGGAAAATTTTAAATTCCTCTTGACTAATACCGTGACTAAGGTCGGCTTCAACTTGTTTCAAGAAATTTTCAATCGCCAGATGCTTGGCCTTTCCTTCATCTGTCACTTTGATGGCTTTAAAACGTTTATCACTTTCTAAAGGTTGAACATGTATAAACCCATTTTTTTCCATTCGCTTAATTAACCCAGATGCCGAAGCTTTCTTTATATTTAGGAGTTGTTCAATGTCTTTTTGAAAAACATCTTGATCCTCATGACTAATTAAGTAATACAAGACAGCACCTTGTGGTCCTTCTAAGTGTTCTAAATCACACTGAATAGCCTTGTATTGTAGATACTTTTCAATGATTAAACCTAACTCTCTGATTTTAAATCCAATATGAAACATGACGACTCCTTTCTTTTTAGTATGGATACGAACTATAATTGTTTGTATGCTAACTATTATAATTTGTGTCTAAAAAAACGTCAAGTACTTTGTTTTTATGAAAACGAATTTAATTTTATTTTCTGAAAAATGGAGAAAACAAGAAGACATTAAAAAATAGTTTGAAGAATTTGTATAATGGCCTCTGTGATCCCGACCTGGACGACAAGAGAAAAATACATTGTTTCTTCAAACTAGATGATTTAATTTATTAATAATAATTCTATGGAGCTTTTGCGATAACAAATGATGGCTAGACGTCTGATTACTTCATATTCTACATTAAAAATTTACTAAGCCAATTCACTAAAATCCCATACACCGTCGACCCATCCTTCATAAAAATCAGGTTCGTGACAAACCATTAAAATACTACCTTTATACTCTTGCAATGCTCGCTTTAGTTCATCTTTGGCATCAACATCCAAATGATTGGTTGGCTCGTCTAATACTAAGACATTATTTTCACGATTCATCAGTAAGCAAAAGCGGACTTTAGCTTGTTCGCCCCCACTTAGTACTTGGATTTGACTATCGATATGTTTCGCGGTTAATCCGACATGAGCTAAAGCTGCACGAACTTCTGCTTGATTAAGACTTGGAAATGCTTCCCATACGGCTTCTAATGGTGTTTGTCGATTACCACCTGGTACTTCTTGAGCAAAGTAGCCAATTTCTAAGTAATCCCCTTGTTCGACTTGACCAGTGATTGGTTCAATAATGCCTAAAAGACTCTTTAGTAAAGTTGTTTTCCCAATCCCATTGGCACCAATAATCGCAATCTTTTGATTCCGTTCAAACACTAGATTCAAAGGTTTAGTTAATGGACGATCATAACCAATTACTAATTCTTCGGCTTCGAAGATAAAGCGGCCTGGAGTGCGCGCTGATTTAAAACTAAAATTAGGCTTAGGTTTTTCAGCTTTTAATTCAATAATATCCATTTTATCTAATTTTTTCTGGCGTGACATGGCCATATTCCGAGTAGCGACTCTGGCTTTGTTACGATTGACAAAATCTTTCAAGTCAGCGATCTCTTTTTGTTGACGTTCATAAGCTGCTTCTAACTGCGCTTGTTTCATCGCATAGACTTCTTTAAATTGATAATAATCACCGGTATAACGAGTAATTTGTAAATTATCGACATGGTAAATGATATTAATCACTTCATTTAAAAATGGAATATCATGCGAAATCAAAATAAAGGCATTTTCATAATTTTGTAAATAACGTTTTAACCATTCAATATGCTCAGCATCTAAATAGTTAGTCGGCTCGTCTAATAATAAAATATCGGGTTTTTCTAATAATAATTTAGCTAGTAAAATTTTCGTACGTTGGCCACCACTTAACTCAGTGACATCACTGTCCATTCCATAGTCTACTATACCTAAAGCCCGTGCTACTTCATCAATTTTGGCGTCTAAAATATAAAAATCATGGACATCTAAGCGTTCTTGAAGCTCTCCTACTTCTTCCATTAAGGCATCCAGTTCTTCACCTTCAGCTTCTGACATTGCCATATATATCTCATTAATTCGGGCTTCATCTTTAAATAAATCATCAAACGCTCCTCTTAAAGCATCGCGAACGGTTTGGCCTTTTTCCAATACAGAATGTTGATCCAAATAGCCTACTTTGACATTGCGAGCCCATTCAATTTTCCCTTCATCAGGTAATCTTTGACCCGTGACAATATTCATGAAAGTAGATTTACCTTCACCATTAGCACCGACCAATCCGATATGTTCTCCTTTTAATAAACGGAATGATACATCTTCAAAAATAGCACGATCACCAAAGCCATGCGTTAAATTTGTTACTGATAATAAACTCATCGCGTTCTCCTTTTATCCATTTAATACCGTATTATTATACGCAATAAATCTTTAAAAGTTAACCAGTTTTCTTATTATTGATGGTAAATTTATTAAGTCGTTGCTTGTTTTTGAAAAATGATTCTTTTAAGTAGTACATAAGCTTGCGGTTTTAACGCTATATTATTGATAAAAAACGAAAAACGCTGAAATAGTTTATGCTATTAAGTGGCTAAATAATCAGTAGACTGCTGCACATAAAAAAAAAGAAAGTTTATTGTTCAGCGATTTTTGTCTCTATTATTATTCAATAGAGGAACTCTAATGTCATGTTCAATAACAAGGGTGAAGAAAGCATTGCTGAATAGATAAAAAACGCTTGATGTAATTCCGTTAAGAACAGATTAAATAATAAATCGTAACATAATTCAACGAGCGTCATCAATTAAATAATATTTGTCAATCTTTAATTACTGAAAGACTACCTAATAGGTTGTGGAGCCATTCATTTAATAGGAGGTTAAATGATAAACAAGACTGGAGAGTTATAAAACCTCCCAGTCTCTAAAATACTAAGTTAATAAAGGATATACCGTTGTGATTTCATGTCGACATTCGGGTACCATTGAATTAAGCGACTGAAGAACGGCTTCTGTCCGTTCAACAGGACAAAGCGTTAAAATTGTCGGTCCGGCACCACTAATAACAGTGGCAAAAGCACCGGTAGTAAGGGTAATATTTTTTACTACATCAAATTCTTTTATTAAAGGTTGACGATAAGGCTCATGAATAAGGTCTTTCATCATCATCGCCCCCATCTTTTCAAAATCGCCTTTTAACAGCGCAGCCGTCATAATATTGCTGTAGGCATTTTGCAGGATTATTGCTTCTTTAGTATATTCTGCCGGTAACACTTTGCGAACTTCTGCTGTACTCAACTCGTAATCAGGAATACTTAAAATAATCCCCACCTGATCGAAGTCGGCAGTCTCATAAACTAATTCTCCTTGTTGGTAAGCCCCAATAAACAAGCCCCCTGTCACACAAGGGCCAACATTATCTGGGTGGCCTTCTATTTCAGTAGCAATCAGAATTTTTTGCTCTTGAGTCAAATTTAATTGAACAAAATGATTAGCTAATTCAACACCTGCGACAATAGCACTAGATGAACTGCCTAAACCATGCGTTAAAGGTATTTCACTACTCATTTCCACTCTTAATGGTGGCATCGTCTGCTGAAATTTTGAAGCAACTTTAATCGCAACCTTGGCGACTAAATTTCGCTCATTGTTTGGCAAAACCTTTAAAAAAGCATCTTTAAAGTTAAATTGCCAGTTGTCAGACGGGGACGCTTTAACGGTTAGAAACTTATTAAGGGCTAAGCCAATTGAATCAAAACCAACTCCTAAATTCGCAGTGGTTGCTGGTACTTTTATTTCAAACTGTGACATCTATTCACCTTCTATCTGATAATAAGCTGACAATGTTAACTCTTGGGTCAACGCTTTAAATGTTGAATCTGAAATAGTTGCGGTTAAAACGGCTGTTATTTCGTCATTTTGCCATAGTTGATACTTGATGTTCATCGCAGTTAATCGCTCTTTTAAAAAGGACATATCTTCCTCCAAACGGATATAATAACGATGATCTGTTATACTTTTTGTGAAATGGCCACTTTCTTGAGTGGTTAAATTCCCAGTGAAGCCAAATTTTTCGATGAATAAAATATCCGATACTACTGCGGATGCTGTTTCCAAACTGCCGGCTCCTGGTCCATAAAACATTGTTTGTCCTACGGCATCTCCCTCAATAAATATCGCATTTTTTTCTAATTTGACATTAGCTAAACTATGACTATTAGGTAACAGTACCGGTTCTACACTAATACTGATAGCCTCTGCGACTTGGTGACTCTTCCCTAATAATTTAAGAGTGAAGCCATTTTCTTGAGCCAATTGGATGTCTTGTTGATCAACTTGACTAATACCTCTTACCTCGACACGTTCAAGCGGAATATTTACTTTAAAAGCTAAGCGTGATAATATCGCAATCTTACGTGCCGCATCATAACCTTCGACATCATTAGTAGGATCCTTTTCGGCATATCCTAATGCTTGCGCTTGTGCCAAAGCTTCTTGGTATTCACATTGTTCATCAGCCATCTTCGTTAAAATATAATTGGTCGTGCCGTTTAAAATCCCCATCACTTTATTAATTTTATTAGCATTTAAACTATATTGTAAAGGTTGGATAATGGGAATACCGCCGCCACAACTCGCTTCAAAACCAATTTGGGCTTGCTGCTGGTTTGCCATTTGCGCTAATTCGTTAAGATGTAATGCTAGCATATCTTTATTAGCCGTTACCACATGAATACCACGTTCTAATGCTTTTCTTTGAACTTCATAAGGAAAATCGACGCCACCTAAAACCTCCACAATAAGTTGGATATCACTGTTTAATATTTCATCAACGTCATCCGTTACTATAATTCCGGTTAAATCAAGGGTCTCATCTTTAATGTCTCGAGCTAGCACATGAGTAATGTCAATTTTTGAATCAGTACGAGCCTCATTAACCTTTTGTAATAGTTTTAAGACGCCTCCACCTACTGTTCCTAATCCTAAAATTGCTATTTTCATCATAAAGTGCTCTCCTCCAGTGTGTTTTAATGAATTTCTCATTTATTACTCTTCATTTTACAATAAACACTACCTTTTTGCCATCTTTTCATGTATGATGATTAATAAAGTTAAAAATTATTATTGTTCAAGGATGTGATAGCATGAAAGTCGCAAAATTTGGAGGTAGCTCGTTAAGTAACGCAAACCAAATACAAAAAGTAGCCAATATCATTCAAAATGACCCGGAAATTCAATTCGTAATTGTTTCGGCACCAGGGAAAAGAGATGATAAGGATACAAAGGTGACGGATTTATTAATCCATTTATTTGATGAGAAAGTCCATAGCGGATCAATTGAAAGGGCAAAACAGATGGTCTTAGATCGCTATTCTTCAATTGCTGATGAATTATCACTTTCAAAAGAGATTATTACCCATTTTGATACAATTTTAACCAAGTATTTATCTTCAATTACTGACCCTCTGCGACTATTAGATGCTCTTAAAGCGTGCGGTGAAGATTTCAACGCTCAATTAATAAGTCAGTATTTTCAACGTATTGGCCTTAATGCCCGTTATATTTCTCCAGCTGAATTGGGTATTATCGTGAGTGATGAACCGAGTAATGCTCATTTATTATTGGAGTCCTATGAAAAAATCGCACAATATAAGCATGATGAACAAATTTTAATCATTCCTGGCTTCTTCGGTTATTCACCAAACGGCAATATCGTGACTTTCCCTCGTGGTGGTAGTGATATTACAGGCGCGATTGTTGCTCGTGGTGTTGAAGCTGATATTTATGAAAACTTTACCGATCAAAGCTATATTTACGCAGCCCACCCTGGCATCGTCCGTAAACCTTATGCAATTAAAGAAATTACTTATCGTGAAATGCGTGAGTTGGCTTATTCTGGTTTTGGAATTTTTCACGATGAAGCGTTAGAGCCTTTATATCAAGTGGATATCCCCGTGATGGTGAGAAATACTAACCACCCTGAAATTGCTGGTACTAAAATTGTTGCTCAGCGAGAAATCAATCCTAATTTACCTGCTATTGGGATTAGTTGCGATGAAGGGTTTACTGCTATTTCTATTAATAAATATTTATTAAACCGTCAATTAGGTTTTACTCGCAAATTGTTACAAATTTTTGAAGATCACCATATTTCAATTGAACATATTCCTACCGGGATTGATGATATTTCAGTGGTTGTTCGTTCTCACCAACTAGCAGCTCCCGGCACTTTAGATGTGCTCTTAAAGGATATCGAAGAGCAACTGGATCCTGATTTCATTAATGTCGAAACGGATTTGGCCATTGTAGTAATTGTGGGTGAAGAAATGGCTGAAGTCGTGGGCACCGCCAATAAAGCAACCCGCGCTTTGGCTTCACAAAAAATTAATATTTTAATGATCAACCAAGGTGCCTCTGAAATTAGTATGTTTTATACCATTAGTATGGATGATAAAGATGATGCGATTCGTGCTCTTTACCATGAATTTTTCGGTCACTTACATTTTTAAAAATAGACGTAATTTGATTTCTGATGACATTATAAATTCCTATATCTATCATTAACGTCCCCTACGGAATGAATTCCATCAAAAAAACGTCTCGATAATCGCTCGAGACGTTTCATTATTGATTTGTACTTAATTAGTTATTAGCTTGTTCACGTAAGATTTTTTGAGCTTCACGTTCTGTATCATAATCTTCAGATTTAGCTTCTTGGTAACCTTCGTGGCTATAAATAGAGATAACTTCTTTACCTTCTTCAGTACCAGCGATGTTAATCATTGCTTTAGCAATGGCTGCTTTTAATTCATCTGTCATGTTAGGTGATGTTTTAGAAACTGAAACAGTGTCGTTGTAAACATTTGGAGTAACACCAATTACGTTAGTTTCTTCAAAGATTGACGCTTCACGGTTCATATCGCCTTCCCAATCTTCAGCATTATCAACACGTAAGTCAGCATATCCAACGATGATATCTACTTGTTCAGCAGCTAAACGAGCTACCGAGCTTCCGTAAGATTCAGATTGAACAACGTTTGCTAAGTCAGAGATTTTTTTACCTTCAAATTGATTACCTAACCAGATTGATGGGTAGATATAACCTGATGAAGATGAAGATGACATTACAGCCCATTTAGCTGAATCAACATCTTCCCATGTTAATTCTTCACCATTATTAATTTTTTCTGCTAATTCTTTACCTTTTTCAGAAGGTCCAGCAATGATTAAACCTTTGTAATAAGTTACTTGATCTTCAACTTTTTCAGTTGGTTTGCCGTCGTTCCAATCAGCTGGATTTTCAGAGTCTTTGCTTAAACCTTGACGAGTTGAAGTTAAGATAACATCAACATCTTCATCATATAAAACATAAGTTCCACCAGGGATAAAACCAATATCAGCAGTTCCAGCAGATAATGCTTCACCAGCTGCTTCATAGTTAGTACCAACTTCAATTTCCACTTCACCGATTTCGAAGCCTTCTTTAGCTAATTCATCTTTTAACATTTGTTTTAATGGTTCAGTAGCAGTAATGATATCTTCTGGGTCACGAGAAGGTACGAACATTACTTTTAATGAATCAATTTTTTCTTGAGCATGTGCTGTAACACCTGCAAAAGTTCCTGATAACATTGTTCCAACTAATCCGAATAACGCAATATTGCGCAATGATTTTTTCATGTGAAAAATCCCTCCAAATATATTATGGCTGACTCGAAAATCGGCCTTATGTTCCTATTATAGCAAATAAATAAACAAGAAAGTATATCTGCTGATATAAATTTACATAATCTTTTAAATGCTTTTACAAACCTACTTAGAAAGGTTATCATATCAAGGTTTTTGACTATAAATTTATCCGAACGATTAAAATGAGAATTGTAAAATTATTGTAAAACTTCTTGTTTTACCTCATCTGTCCTTTTAATAAAGTCATCAATCGTTGCTTCAATTTCGTTCAGGTTGATAATTTTTATCTGGTTATGAAAAAAGTTTGAAGAAGCGAACTTAATCACTGTCTTCAAACTTATTTTTGTTATTCATCTCGATTCGAATTATTTTTCTTACCAAAAATAACTAAACCACCTAATGCTAGCAATCCAATAGCCAACATCACCGCTAATATGCTTCGTTTTTCACCGGTATTCGGTATTGTTTTTTGTACTGTTTTCGTTTTATCCACCGTTAATGTTTGTTGCTGAGTGGTGGTGGTTGCTTGTGTAGTGGTTGCTTCTGTCGTTGCGGTTACTTTATCCCCATAAACTAATGCATATAATCCTAATTGTTGCGTCGTAAAATTAACGCGTTGATTATGAACTGTATGATTAATCGAGGTTAGTTGCTGACCGTTAATACGTAATAATTGAATTTGTGAATTGATTGGTCGTGTTGGTAATTTTACTTGCACAGTTTTTGTAAAGCTTACCGGTTGACCATTTTGATCTACGGCTTTAATATTATAAAAATCAGCCTCTTTATTAGATAATGATTGTGGTATATTTTGACTGACACGTTCGACTACAATTTTCGCTACTTTATTCGCATCATCTGGATGAACCCAAACTTCAACATTGGTCGTTGAATCAACAAATTGTTTTAACGCCTGTTCTGACGCAATTGTCGTTTGTTCAACCGTCGTAGTTGGCGCTGCTTCTGTTGTAGTTGGCGCCTCCGTAGTTGTTGGCGCCTCTGTGGTTGTCGGTGCTTCAGTGGTCGTCGGTGCCTCTGTTGTCGTTGGTGCCTCCGTGGTTGTTGGCGCTTCTGTTGTAGTTGGCGCTTCCGTAGTTGTCGGTGCCTCCGTGGTCGTCGGTGCCTCCGTGGTCGTCGGTGCTTCAGTGGTCGTCGGTGCCTCTGTTGTCGTTGGTGCCTCCGTAATTGTTGGCGCCTCTGTAGTCGTTGGCGCTTCTGTGGTTGTCGGTACCTCCGTTGTCGTCGGCGCTTCTGTAGTTGTTTCAACAATTGTTGCCGTAATTTCAACCACTTTTGTTTGACCCGCTTCGACCACAATGGTTCCTTCTGCTTGATTAAATGTATAATCTGACGATTCTGATAAAGTATAACCTACTTCTCCTGGAGCCAATTCAGAGACTTGAACTTGTCCTTCTTCATCTGTCGTAAATTCTTGGTCATTGATTTTTACCGTAATCCCTTTGACCGGATTAGTGTTTTCGTCACGAATGATAAATTGAACGCTACCTTCTTTTGTTTCTTCGACTACAATTGTATCAGAAAATTCAATTCCTTCAGTTATTTCTGCTAATTTTTCTTCTTCTGATAAGGTGACATTGGTTGGTCCTTCGACAGCTGCATAATGATAATTACCTAAGTCTAAATTATCAAAATGTACTTGTCCGTTATCATCGGATATCGCATTTAATCCACCGAATTTAACATGAACATTAGCCACAGGTTCATTATCTTGATTAACGACCGTTATGGTTGCTGTTCCTTTTGTCACTTCACGTTCTAACACGACTGTTTCATCGATAGCAGCATCTGCTGACACCGTTAAACTACCTTCATAACTTTCATTAAATTTCTCTGGTAAATTAGTCACTTGATAAACTTGATCCGCGATAGCAACTTTATCAAAAGTAACGACACCATTCTCATCTGTTGTTGCAGTTTGTTCATCTATAGTCACAGTAATGTTGGGAACGGCTTGTCCTAATTGATCGACGAAGGTCATTTTAACAACTTGGGTTTTAGGCGCTGTTTGTACCGCTAAATTGACCGTCACCCCTTCTGTTGTTACTTCATATGACCCTTCTAAAGCCTCACTTTGATACCCTTCCGGTAAGGCAGTAACTTGATATTGATAAGTACCTAATGCTTGGTCTTCTAATGAAATTTGACCCGCATCATCTGTAATGACTTCAGTCTCTCCATTAATTAAAATCGAAACTCCTGGTACCGGTGCTTGATTTTCATCAACTACTTGAATGACGACCTTTCCTACTTGGGGAACGGCTTGAACTTGTATTGGCACCTCAACTGTCTCATCAGCATTCGCTAATGTAAAACTACCCGACGGATTTTCTAAAGTATACTCATTTGGCAATTCCGCAATGGTGTAGTTATACTCGCTTAAGTCTAAACCTGATACTGTCACACTTCCATCTTCTGTAGTATAAATAAGCTGATCTTGGAATTGAATTCCAACATTTGGTAAAGCTTTCCCATCTTGATCGGTAATGACAAACTTCACATTTCCTGTCTGAGCCACTGTTGTTAACGTCATCGTCATCGTGGTATCTCCAACTGAAGGGTCAATTACTAAAGAGCCGGCTGTTTCCCCAGTATAATTATTCGGAATGCTACTTAAATCAAATTGGTATTCACCAGCTGGTAAATCAGCAAAGACCGCTTGGCCTTGTTCATCAGTAACGACTTCTACACCTTCCATCAATACTCCAACATTAGGAATTGGTGTTCCATTTTCGTCAACGATATTGATAATTGCTGAAGCAGTAGTTGAAACCGTATTAACAGTTAAGGTAAGTTGAGATTCGGTATTTTCCTCAACCATTATTTCTTGATTCAACTCACCTTGGTAACCTTCAGGCAATTCAACAATCGCTAGTGTATAAGCACCAGGCGTTAGATCACTGATTCGAGCTTGCCCGTTTTCATCGGTTGTTAGGGCATGACCAGATAAATCAAATTTGACATTTGGCACCGCAGTACCATTTTCATCCACTACTGTTAATGAAACTGCACCATTTAAGACCGGTGCTTCCGTTTCTTCGACTGACGATTCGGTTTCTTCAACTGACGCTTCCGTTTCTTCAACTGAAACTTCGCTTGAGGTCTCAGTCATGTCTTGACCTGGTGTATCATTATTTTGCGCTGTTTGAGGATCTGCAATATAAAAATTTAATGCTGCATGATACTGTTGACTACTCTCATCTAAAAGTTCAGCAGTAGCTTTCACCTCAAAAGGAACATCATAAACGA
Source organism: Globicatella sp. HMSC072A10 (assembly GCF_001811625.1). Lineage (NCBI taxonomy): Bacteria > Bacillati > Bacillota > Bacilli > Lactobacillales > Aerococcaceae > Globicatella > Globicatella sp. HMSC072A10. The sequence continues at coordinate 18,727 of NZ_KV805730.1, forward strand.
CACTGCCATCCCCTAAAGTATTTTCATAACCTGGCGTATGCGTCTTTCTCACTGACTTCCCATTTGCTTGTTCTTCCGCGGTAGGTTCCGCTATCGATTGCTCTAACTCATCGGCTACAATCGCTCCTGATTGACTGATATTATCCCAATAATAGAGACGCAGTATATATTGCCCTTCAGGCAAATTAAGTTCACCACCCGTTACTTCGCCATTACGATATGAGTAAACAACTTCATTGGTTTGAACATTAATAATGTCATAACTAACATCGGTTTTGTCTTGAGCCGTATTATCCGGCAAATTTAATTTGACTCCTACTTGATATTGTACGGAGTTACTTGAATCTTGAGCACTAATCATTGGTACTGAAATTTGACTTAAAACTAAAAGTGATGATAATAATAAATGTTTAAATTGACGCCCCATTTTCATAATAATTCCTCCTTGTTCTCTCACTTAAAATTATATCATAATCTTATTATGAAAGGCTTAAAATCACTTATTTGTCAAACATTTTACAAAATTAGAAAGACATCTTCACTAAATATTCATGAATGAAAAAAGAATGGGTCGAAGTAGAATTTTAGGTGATTTTCTACTGTAAACCCACTGGTATTTTTTGTTGAAAATCATTATTTTTCACAGGGCCAAACTACTTTTGCGTGAATTTGATCCACAGACCCACTTACTCTTTATTCAGCTTTTGACGTCGTTCACGTAAGGCTTGATTAATTTGTTTAGCATTTAAATAGTTATTAAATAAAACACCTAACCAAATAAAGATATAAATGAGGATAAAATTAAGAATTCCCATCCCGGATAATAACAATTCTGTCAGATTATTAATATAAGCAAAGAGACTATAAATAACAACTGTGTAAACAAAATGGATGGCTAAACTTTTAATGAAAGCAAAATCTTCAAATGGCTCACCCTCAAAAAAGTAATTGCCGCAACCATATAACCCACTCGTAATTAAAATGCTAAAAAAATACGTTTGATCTAATTGAATTTTAAAATCATTTAGCCAAAAAATAATAAGAAAAACTATGGAACCCGTACGCATCCCAGCTAAAAAATATTTCGCCCATTGTTTCATACAGTTACCTCCTCGTAATATATATTTAGAAGGTCATT
>NZ_KV805731.1:0-6761 GCF_001811625.1 Globicatella sp. HMSC072A10
TTTCTATATTTATTATCACCAAGCTATCGCTAGATATAATCTTATTGTTCATGGTCAATTTTCGTCAGTCAATTAACTTTACGCTCTAATTTTTCTGACTATGACGCTTTACGTTGCTTTTTACTTTGTTTAATTATTGCCAGTGCTCTTTTTCTTGTTTTTCGATTCGGACTTTCTAAATATCGATAAGCACTTGAGACATTTAATTTCATTCGATTCCTCCTTGTAATATATATTTAAAGATCTTTTTTTACTAATGGGAAAATCATTAAAAACCCGAATATTAATCATATTGCTTGGTTATTGTGTCATATTCCTGAATAATAGGTCTTGGAAGGGACGACGGGATAACACAATTCCTCCTTGTAGCAAGACTACTTTTTGAGTCTGTGACCCGACCCATCCCCGCAAACAACCAACTCACTAGCTGTTTCCACTGCTTACCCACGGAATAAATAGTAGTTCTTTCCGGCGGCTTGGGTAAATTGTGATTAAATTCGATTAGGCAAGGGTGTTGTAAGGGATGGTGTTCAGGGATATCCCACAGTAACCAAGCATTTCCAAATAATTGATGAAAGGAGGTTCCTTCCATGAAATTAATTGTCGGTTTAGATGTTAGCTCAACTGAATTAGATGTTTGTTTTTTAACCAATGATGATCAACTCCCTGTCTTAAAACAAGTATGTTTTAACAATGACAAACTGGGGGCTAATCAAATCAAAGAGCTTATTTTAAAGTACGTTGAAGAACTTAACATCCAACAAATTGTGATTGGGATGGAAGCCACATCGCTTTATAGTTTCCACCCTGCAATGTTTTTTCACCAAGATCAAACATTAAATCAGCTCAATACCTCCGTCTTTGTCGAACAACCCAATAAAATTAAAAAATATCGGGAAGTGTTTGAAGAGAGCAAAGACGACCAACTTGACGCTTTTTATATTGCCGATTACTTTCGCGTTAATCGATACGGCGTTGCCATTTTAAAAGAAGAACAGTATATTGCACTTCAACATCTTACACGCACCCGGTTTCAATTGGTGGAAGATTTAGTTCGTACAAAACAACATTTTATCGAAAATATTTATTACAAATGTAATACCTTATCAAAAGAACTAAAACAAGATAATCAACATCATAGTGTGTTGAGCGCCACCATCATTGAATTAATGACAACCCAGTATACACTTGATGATTTAAACGCCCTCTCTCTTGAAGACTTGGGAGCACTCGTCAATCAACTGGGCCGAGGTCGATTTAATGATCCTGAAAAAATCGCTAAGAGTATTTCAAAAGCAATTCGTGGGAGTTATCGACTAAGCAAAACTCACCAGGAATCCGTTGATTGTGTGCTGAGTATTTTAGTGCGACAAATTCGTGGTATTGAAAAATCAATTAAAGAAATTGACAAGGCCATCGAAGATATTGTCGATACACTCCCTGAATATCAATGCTTAACAAGTATTCCAGGTATTGGTAAAGTCTATGCGGGAGGTATCATTGCTGAAATTGGTCAAATTGAGCGCTTTGTTAATCAAGCTCAAATCGCAAAATTTGCTGGTTTATACTGGCCACATAAACAGTCAGGAAAAATGATGTCTGAAAATACACATCTGGCAAAAAGGGGCAATCGATATTTACGTTATTACTTAGTTGAAGCCGCCAACTCTGTAAGAAGGTATGATCCTGATTACAAGGTTTACTACCAAAAGAAATACAATGAAACCCCGAAACACAAACACAAACGAGCCATTGTCTTAACAGCAAGAAAATTAGTGCGTCTGGTGGATGTGCTACTACGCAATCACCAACTTTATACGCCTCAAAAGGAGCGGATAGAGTAAATAACACGAATGTTATTTGACGATTTCCTTTTAAACGTTCCCTAAAAAAACAGGTTTTTTGGGGGCTTAGTTCAGTGCGCTCATAATTCAATTTTATTCGTGATTTTCGTCCATATTTTTACTTGACTCTTTACCACTAGACTCTACCAACTTGCCTTTTTAACGCCTAGAATTAAACCACGATGGGCAAGTTGTCTAAAATTAACTCTTGATAAACCAAATTTCCGCATATACCCTCGAGGACGACCATCTAGACAGTCTCTTCTTTTTAAGCGAATGGGGCTGGCGTTTCTTGGTAATTTTGCCAGCGCTTGGTAATCGTTATTACGCTTTAATTGTTGTCGCAATTGGGCGTACTGTTCAATCATAGCGAGTTGATTATGATATTTTGCAATTTTTGATTTTTTTGCCATACATTCTCCTTATTTTTTCACTTCTTTAAAAATAACGCGTTTTCTCAACTTAGGTGAGTATTTTTTCAATTCTAAACGTTCAGGGTTATTACGCTTATTCTTACTAGTTAAATACATGCGCTCACCTGTCTCTTTACATTCCATTAAAATATTAACACACATGTTAACACCTTCTTTAAATAGTAATTATTACCTATTATATAGTAAAGATTACTTTTTAGCAAGTTTTATAAAATCATCCCTTGCTTTTATATTGTTATGAGGGTCAAAACAAAGTATCCGCACGGCACTTTAGATAGCTCATGCTTGCCCGTTACTCAAAAAAAAGTTATCTATCAATTAGGTTTGAGCTGCCACTCCCTAATTGATAAATAACTCCATCTTTAATCGCGATACGTTTATTCTTTGATATCCATTAATCTTGTTTCATCATTTAATCGCAATACGTTCATTCTTCTGTTCCCATTGTTGATATCTCGTCATCTTGATAATACAAAACCACTTTATTTTGCTTTTTACTTTCTTTCACATTGATTATACGTTGATTTGAACTCCCACGAAAACGTAAAGTTAAATCACATTTTGCTAAAATAAACCGTCCATCCACTAAGACATCAACATAATCAAGTAATGCTAATTTATCATCTGTTTCTTGCTGTAATTCTTCCCAAGTATAACCAGACCACGACCAAATATCTTTAGTATCACCATACGTTTCTCTTACTCGCTTACAAAGACGCAATAATACCTTAGTGTTCAAGAATGGTTCTCCTCCTAACAAGGTTAATCCTTGGCAATAAGAAGCCTCTAAATCTTTAATAATTTGGTCTTCTAATTCTTGAGTATAATAAGTACCATAATTAAAATTTTGAATGATTTTATTATAGCAGCCCTCACATTGAAATAAGCAACCACTAACATATAAACTACAACGGACCCCTTCACCATCGACAAAGTTGTATGGCTTATAATCGGCAATTTTATGTTGTGACCAATCTTCTGCACGCCATTCTTTGGGTTGTGGATTCTTCATTATAAAGAACCTTTCATATGTTTTTTACGAGCAGAAATTTCTTTATGACGTCCTTTTACCATTGGTCTTAACTGTGGATTTCCTAAATAACCACATGTTCTCTTTACGACGTCACAAGTTTCAGGATTACGATTGCCACATTGAGGACATTGAAACCCTCTTTCGGTTGGTTTAAAATCACCATCATATCCACATTCATAACAATGATCAATCGGTGTATTGGTACCTAAATAGCCCACTTTTTGATACGCATAATCCCAAACAGCCTCTAAAGCTTTAGGATTTTGACGCATATTAGGATACTCACAATAATTAATAAATCCACCTGAAGTATAGGGTAAATATTCTGATTCAAAATCTAGCTTTTCAAAAGGTGTTGGTTGTTTTCGAACATCATAGTGGAAGGAATTAGTATAATAATCTTTATCTGTTACATCGGGAATCATACCATAAAACTCTTGATCCATCCGACAAAAACGATCGGTTAAACTTTCTGAAGGTGTGCCATAAATACTAAAATGATAGCCATATTGTCTAGCTAATTTATCTGCATATGCTTTCATATATTTTAAGATGTCTACTGTAAATTGCTTGGCTTCAGCGTTCGTTTCCCAGTTAGGACCATAAAAGACAGTCCCTACTTCATAAAGTCCAATATAACCCATTGATACGGTCGCACGACGGTTTTTAAAAACTTCATCTACCGAATCATTTGTTGTTAGACGTTTACCAAAAGCACCATGTTGATATAAGATGGGTGCATTTTCAGGCAACGCTTCTTTTACACGTTCAACACGATATACTAGGGCCTCTTCTAAAATTGACAGACGTTCATCTAATAGTTCCCAGAAACGATCTTTCGATTGCATCGATTCAATCGCAATACGAGGTAAATTTAAGGTCACGACACCTAAATTCATTCGTCCCTCATTGACTTGATTGCCCTCTTCATCTTGCCATCCTTGTAAAAAAGAACGACACCCCATCGGTGCTTTAAAACTTCCTGTAAATTCGACAATTTTATCATACATTAACACATCTGGATACATCCGCTTAGTAGAACATTCTAACGCTAACTGCTTTATATCATAGTTTGGATCAGTAGATTTTAAGTTCACTCCATCCTTTAAAGTAAAGACTAATTTAGGAAAAATCGCTGTACGTTTTTCTTTACCTAATCCTAAAATTCTAACCTTAAGAATTGATTTTTGAATTTCACGAGCGTACCAGGACGTTCCTAGTCCAAATCCTAAAGTAGTAAAAGGTGTTTGTCCTTGAGATGTATATAATGTATTGATTTCATACTCTAAACTTTGCATTGAATCATATATATCTTTTTTAGTTTGTTTAATCGCAAACTCTTTTTGTTTCTGAGCATCTTCAATCCAATCGGCAGCAGTTTTAAGATGCTTTTTATAATTAAGCTCTGCATATTGTGCTAACAATTCATCAATACGATTAACACTAGTACCTCCATATTGACTGCTAGCCACATTAGCGATAATTTGCGCCATTTGAGCAGTCGCTGTCTGAATTGATTTTGGTGATTCTACGTGAGCATTTCCGATTTGGAAACCATTCTCAAACATTTGTTTAAAATCTATTAAACAGCAATTAGTCATCGGTGCATACGGATGATAGTCTAAGTCATGATAGTGAATTTGACCTTTTAAATGAGCCTTTTTGACCCTTTCAGGCAATAAATCTAACCCGACTACTTTTGAAAGTACACCAGCTGTTAAATCTCTTTGAGTATTAAAGACACGACTATCTTTATTAGCATTTTCATTCACAATTTGTGAGTTGCGAGAACGTAGTAGGTTAACTTGATACTCTAAATTAGTAGCCTTTTCTTCAATTTGAGAAATCTTTTTTGCAAACTTATCTTCAGTGTCTATTTGATTTACAGAAGATATAATCTCTTTTATGGAACTACTCTTAATCATACTATCTTCATTGGCCTGAAAAATACGGTTTGATATTTCGGCAATTTTGTCATCTGCATTGTGATGCCCGGAACGTTTTAAACTAAAAATCATTTTGTTTAAATTGAATTTTTCTTTTCTGCCATCACGTTTTTGTACAGTTAAACTATCAAAATTAATTTGTTTTTTGTTTAAATCCACTACCATTCTCATCACCCCAAATACTATATGTAGTGTTCACATTGAACATAGTACCATATATATAGTATTTTAGCTAGTGTTTGCATAAAAATTATTTATTAATAAAATATAAAAAATAATTTAGTATATAGGCTAATTCTGGTTTGTTCAAACGTTCTAAAATACTTTCACAAAGTGTTACATTTTCTAATAAATCTTCTAAATAAATACAATTCGCTTTAATAGACCGATTAATTAGATATTCGTTTGAAAAAACATATGATATAAGCGAAAATTTCTTCTCAGTAAAATGATTAGCATCAACAATTTCACAATAGGGTTTAATAAGGTTCACAAATTCATCGAAAGAATATTGTTCGAAAAATTGATGAAGTGTTTCTAAAGGTACATTATGCAAGAAACTATCCTTCTTACCGTATAATAAATCAGTCAATCCACTAAAATATGGCTTCATTCGAATTAACTGAGTGCACAATTTATTAGATTTAATTTTATCTTGTGTTTGAATATACTGCCAGCTATCTACTAATTCATATAAAGCTTCACGTACTAAGAAACCTCTCATCACACATTCGACATGAGAATAATATTGATCGAATGAATAAATCAAAGGAAAATTACTATAATGATCAGCTTCTGACCGGTCATATAAAAAATCTAACATAAAAGGACTATCGAGAATTGTATCTCTAGAATAATAAGCTATTGGTAAATGTAAATAAAAATTAAAACTCTTACGAAAGACAACCATCACTTTCCTCCTTTTTATACTATACTGAAAAATATATTAACATGGAAACGATTACAAGTCAATCAATTAATAAATTTTATTTATAATAATATTAATATACTAATATATCTAATTAAATTGTATAAACCATAATAATAACTGCATAGTTTTATAAAAAACTGAGCATTGTTTACTTGGTTTTTGATGAAAAGTAGAAATTTTACTCCCATAAGATAACCTCAAAACTATTGTTGAAGCACCTGAATAAACTGCTGCCAACATAATGAGTGATATAACTCAAAATCAATGGCCTATATCATTTGAACACCATCATAACTAAATTAGGTGCCAGCCCAATAATTGTAAATTTATAAAATTCATTGGAGAAAAAATTAATTTAAAAAATTGTAAATGAACAAAGTCATATCTTTTCACCCACACCATAAAGTGTGTAGGCTCATGTTCATATTTCAAACCAACAACACCTAAAAATAGCGCTAATGGTCTACACCAACACAAAAAATTATAGAACCCATGTTCATCTGTCTAACCCAATTCACCTATATATAGACATAAAAAAACCGGCTCTATGTCAAGTAGTGTTGGTAAATAGTA
>NZ_KV805732.1:0-328 GCF_001811625.1 Globicatella sp. HMSC072A10
AGGGCGCACTAAATAAACACTCGTGAAATCGCGTTTTTTCACGAACTTTATTAAGAATTGATTTTATTTTGTTCGTCTTTTATCTATGCAACACCTCCGGTGGCGTATAGAGTTGGTGATTGCGTAGTAGCACATCCACCAGACGCACTAATTTTCTTGCGGTTAAGACGAGGGCACGTTTGTGCTGATGTTTAGGTACTTCTTGGAATTTCTTATGATAGAACTGGGCATATTCAGGTAAATAACGTTTAACAGAGTTGGCAGCTTCAACTAGGTAATAACGCAAGAACCGATTGCCCCGATGAATCATCGGTGTGTTTTGTGACGA
>NZ_KV805733.1:0-15537 GCF_001811625.1 Globicatella sp. HMSC072A10
TTCTTGGTCCAACTTTAGGGGGTCAGTTCAAAATTAATCTAGTGCTTTTTTTATGCAAATTTTAAAGAAAGGATGTGAATTTTGTGGATGATATGCAAGTCTACATTGCCAATCTAGGAAAATATAATGAGGGAGAATTAGTAGGGGCATGGTTTAAACTTCCTATTGATTTTGAGGAAGTAAAGGAACGTATTGGGTTAAATGATGAATACGAGGAATATGTTATTCACGATTATGAATTACCTTTTGAAGTTGACGAATACACGTCTATTGGCGAATTAAATCGCCTATGGACGATCGTTGAGGAATTGCCAGATGAAATACGTGCTGAACTATCCGCCCTGCAATCTCATTTTGGGAGTATTGAAGAACTCTATGAACATCAAGAAGATATTATTTGTCATTCAGATTGTGATGATATGGCAGATGTGGCACGCTACTATATTGAAGAAACAGGAGCTTTAGGAGAAGTTCCTACTAATCTACAAAACTATATTGATTATGAATCCTATGGTCGTGATTTAGAAATCGAGGGAACATTCATTTCTACCAGTCACGGGATATTTGAAATCTTATATTAAATCTATCAATAGAAAAATGACTGATGGATTTTTTATTTTATGGGGTAGCTGAAACGAGCTACCCTGTTTTTTATGAAAGGATTGATTACATGAAGAAAATACGAAGCTATACCAGTATCTGGTCGGTAGAAAAGGTACTATACTCTATCAATGACTTTCGCTTACCTTTCCCCATTTCTTTTACGCAAATGACTTGGTTTGTAGTATCACTCTTTGCGGTGATGTTACTTGGAAACTTGCCACCACTTTCACTGATAGAGGGAGCATTTCTAAAATATTTTGGTATTCCTGTAGCTCTCACATGGTTTATGAGCCAGAAAACCTTTGATGGGAAAAAACCTTATGGATTTTTAAAAACTGTGATTGCTTATCTGGTGCGTCCAAAACTAACCTATGCTGGAAAACCAATCAAGTTGGAAAAATCCCAACCAACAGAAGCCGTTACAATCGTTAGGAGTGAAATTTATGGCGTATCCGATTAAATACATTGAAAATAATTTAGTCTGGAACAAAGATGGAGAATGTTTCGCTTATTATGAACTGATTCCCTATAACTATTCTTTTCTAAGTCCAGAACAAAAATATCTAGTTCACGATTCTTTTAGGCAGTTAATTGCACAAAACCGTGACGGAAAAATCCACGCCTTACAAATCAGTACAGAATCAAGTATAAGAGCTACACAAGAACGCTCCAAAGAAGAAGTTACAGGAAAACTTAAATCAATGGCTTATGAAAAAATCGACCAGCAAACGGAAGCTCTTGTTTCTATGATTGGTGAACATCAAGTAGATTACCGATTCTTTATTGGTTTTAAGTTACTTTTGAATGATGAAGATTTTTCTATGAAAAGTCTAGGTAAAGAAGCAAAAATGGTTTTTACTGATTTCTTTCATGATGTGAATCATAAGCTCATGGGGGATTTTGTCAGTATGAGCAATGAAGAAATCTGGCGTTTTCAAAAGATGGAAAAATTACTGGAGAATAAAATCTCTCGTCGCTTCAAAATCCGCAGGCTGGAAAAAGATGATTTTGGTTATCTGATTGAACACCTATATGGGCAAACAGGAACAACTTATGAAGATTATGAATACCATCTTTCAAAGAAAAAACGGAATAAGGAAACTCTTGTTAAATATTATGACTTGATTAAACCGACCCGTTGTCTACTGGAAGAAAAACAAAGACATTTAAAGATTGAACAGGAAAATGAGACCATCTATGTGGCTTACTTTACTATTAACAGTATTGTTGGCGAATTAGACTTCCCATCATCTGAAATTTTTTATTACCAGCAACAACAATTTACATTCCCGATAGATACCTCAATGAATGTAGAAATTGTAGCAAATCGTAAAGCCTTAAGTACCGTAAGAAACAAGAAAAAAGAATTAAAAGACTTGGATAATCATGCATGGCAAAGTGATAACGAAACTAGCTCTAATGTGGCAGAAGCCTTGGAAAGTGTAAATGAATTGGAATCTAATTTAGACCAAAGCAAGGAATCCATGTATAAGCTCTCTTATGTAGTACGTGTTTCAGCCAATGACCTTGACGAATTAAAACGCCGTTGTAATGAGGTACGTGATTTTTATGACGATTTAAGTGTAAAGCTGGTGCGTCCTTTTGGAGATATGCTCGGTTTACATGAAGAATTTTTACCTGCAAGCAAAAGATATATGAATGATTATATCCAGTATGTAACTTCTGATTTTCTTGCTGGCTTAGGTTTTGGGGCAACTCAAATGCTAGGTGAAAATGAGGGAATCTATGTTGGCTATAGTTTAGATACAGGTAGAAATATTTATCTGAAACCTGCTCTTGCCAGTCAAGGAGTGAAAGGTTCTGTGACCAATGCTCTCTCTGCTGCTTTTGTTGGTTCATTAGGTGGCGGAAAATCCTTCTCTAATAATATGATTGTTTATTACTCTGTTCTCTATGGAGCACAGGCAGTCATTGTAGACCCAAAGGCAGAACGTGGCAAATGGAAAGAAACATTGCCAGAAATCGCTCATGAAATCAATACTGTTAATCTAACCTCTGATGAAAAAAACAAAGGCTTACTCGACCCTTATGTCATTATGAAAAATCCAAAGGATTCCGAATCACTGGCAATTGATATTCTTACATTTCTAACAGGAATTTCTTCCCGTGATGGACAGCGTTTCCCTGTTCTTAGAAAAGCTATTCGTGCAGTAACCAATAGTGAAGAACGTGGTTTAATGAAAGTGATTGAAGAATTAAGAGTTGAAAATACAACCATGAGTAATAGCATAGCCGACCATATTGAGAGTTTTACAGACTATGATTTTGCTCATCTGTTATTCAGTTATGGAGATGTTGAACAATCCATTAGCCTTGAAAAACAGCTAAATATTATACAAGTAGCTGATTTAGTGCTACCAGACAAGGAAACTTCTTTTGAGGAATATACCACAATGGAATTACTTTCCGTAGCTATGCTTATTGTCATTTCTAGCTTTGCCCTTGATTTTATTCATACAGACCGCAGTGTCTTTAAAATTGTTGACCTTGATGAAGCATGGAGTTTCTTGCAAGTGGCACAAGGTAAAACCTTGTCTATGAAATTAGTAAGAGCTGGACGTGCTATGAATGCAGGAGTTTATTTTGTAACCCAAAATACAGATGACTTATTAGATGAAAAACTGAAAAATAATTTAGGACTAAAATTTGCTTTTCGCTCCACTGATCTCAACGAAATTAAAAAGACCCTTGCATTTTTTGGTGTTGACCCAGAGGACGAAAATAATCAGAAACGACTTCGAGATTTAGAAAATGGTCAATGTTTAATTAGTGATTTATATGGACGTGTCGGTGTGATACAGTTCCATCCTGTTTTTGAGGAACTACTTCACGCCTTTGATACAAGACCTCCTATTAGAAAAGAGGTGTAAAAATGAAACCATCTATAGGAATAACTAAATTAAAAGAAAAATGGAATCTCAAACAAATTTTAAAAATGGCAGGTACAGGTTTTTTAATCCTTGTAATTGTCATTTTGCTTTTAGCTACACTAGGAACGGTAGTTCATGCGACAGGATTAGTGGATGATATGGTAAATACTGCCAATGCGTACAGCAAATATCCACTAGGGAACTACCAATTAGATTTCTATGTAGACAATAGCTGGGGGTGGTTACCTTGGAACTGGTCGGACGGCATTGGAAAACAGGTCATGTATGGTCTATATGCCATTACCAACTTCATCTGGACAATCAGTCTTTACCTTTCCAATGCTACTGGTTATTTAGTACAAGAAGCCTATTCCCTTGATTTTATTTCATCTACTGCCGATTCTGTCGGTAAAAATATGCAAACCTTAGCTGGTGTGACATCAGGTGGTTTATCATCAGAGGGATTTTATATTGGATTTCTCTTAATTTTAATTCTGGTTCTTGGGATTTATGTTGCCTATACAGGATTAATAAAAAGAGAAACCACAAAGGCAATCCATGCCATTGTAAATTTTGTCATGGTCTTTGTACTCTCCGCTTCCTTTATTGCCTATGCTCCCGATTACATTAAGAAAATCAATGACTTTTCATCAGATATTAGCAATGCTAGTCTTTCCCTTGGTACAAAAATTGTTATGCCTCATTCGGACAGTCAAGGGAAAGATAGTGTGGACTTAATTAGAGATAGTCTATTTTCTATACAGGTACAGCAACCTTGGCTCTTGCTTCAATATGATAATTCAGATATTGAAAGTATTGGTGTAGAACGAGTGGAAAATTTACTCTCGACTAGCCCCGATACCAATAATGGAGAAGATAGAGAAACAATTGTCAAAGAAGAAATTGAGGATAGAGATAATGCGAATCTTACCATTACAAAGACCATTAACCGATTGGGTACTGTTTTCTTTCTCTTTATCTTCAATATTGGTATTTCCATTTTTGTATTCTTGCTAGCAGGAATCATGATTTTCTCACAAGTGCTTTTTATCATCTATGCCATGTTTTTACCCGTGAGTTTTATTCTAAGTATGATTCCCTCTTTTGATGGAATGTCAAAACGAGCGATCACAAAGCTGTTTAATACCATTTTAACGAGAGCGGGAATTACACTGATTATTACCACCGCTTTTAGTATTTCTACCATGCTTTATACCTTATCAGAAGGCTATCCATTTTTCTTGATTGCCTTTCTACAGATTGTGACCTTTGCAGGAATCTACTTTAAGCTGGGCGATTTAATGAGTATGTTCTCTCTACAAAGTAATGATTCTCAAAGTGTTGGTCGTCGTATCATGAGAAAACCTCGTATGCTTATGCACGCCCATATGCACCGATTACAACGAAAGGTTGGTCGTTCTATGACTGCTTTAGGTGCTGGTACTGCCATTTCTACTGCTACAGGAAAAGGACAGTCGGGTTCTGGAAATTCTGCCAGTCGAACGCAAGCAGACCACTCACGACCAGACAAACAAGAAAAATCGTCCCTTGGAAAACGTGCAGGTCAAAAGATTGGGGCTATAGCTGATACCAAAGACAGAATCAAAGATAGTGCTGGAAACTTAAAAGAACAAGTCAAAGATTTACCAACCAATGCAAAATACGCCGTATATCAAGGAAAATCAAAAGTAACGGATAATGTCCGTGACTTGACAACCAGTATTTCTCAAACCAAATCAGACAGAGCCATTGGGCGGAAGGAACAACAGGAGCAAAGACGCAAAACTATTGCAGAACGTCGAACCGAAATGGAACAAGCTAAACAGAAAAAACAACCTGCTTCTACTACTCATGTAAGACCTACTATCAGACAGGACACTTATGAAAAAACTACCACACAACAAGAACAAATCCATGGGCGTCCTACTGCTCGGCAAGAGAAATTTTATGAACAAGAAACTGCTAGACCTACCACCGCACCGATTAAAAAAACCAAAACACAAGAGGAGAAACCAGACCGTCCAACAAGTAAAGTGAATTCTTCGAACCCGAAAACAGAGGGTCAAAACAATATACCGACAGAACGACCTATTCATAGACCTACTGTTTCAAGTCCAACAGTAAAAACGATTCGACGTCCAGTCACAAGAGAAAATACGCCAATCATCCAACGAAAGCCAGTAAAAAATATAAGAAATAATACTATTCCAAAGACCACTCATATTAAAAGGAATGGTGAGAAATCATGAAACCAAAATATTTAATTATTGGCGGTGCTGGGATATTCCTCATGGTTTTCTCTTTACTTCTCTTTGTTGCTATTCTCTTTTCAGATGAACAAGATAGTGGATTTTCAAATATTCAATCTGGCGGTGTTAATGTTTCCGAAGAAGTGCTGGCTCATAAGCCTATGGTAGATAAATACGCTAAAGAATATGGAGTTGAAGAATATGTTCATGTGCTACTTGCGATTATACAGGTGGAATCTGGTGGCACAGCCGAGGATGTGATGCAATCTTCTGAATCCCTTGGATTTCCACCCAATACTTTAGGTGCAGAAGATTCTATTAAGCAAGGCGTCAAATATTTTGCGTCCTTGCTTCAAATAGCAGAGAAAAATGGCAATGATTTAAACGCCGTCATTCAATCCTATAACTATGGTGGTGGATTTCTTGGTTACATTACCAATCGTGGAAATAAGTACACTTTTGAGCTAGCTGAAAGTTTTGCTAATCAATATTCTAATGGAGAAAAAGTATCTTACCCAAATCCCATTGCCATTCCAATTAATGGTGGTTGGCGATATAACTATGGGAATATGTTTTATGTTCAATTGGTATCTCAATATCTTGTCACTACTCAATTTGATGATGATACGGTACAAGTCATTATGGATGAAGCCCTTAAATATGAGGGATGGAAATATGTTTATGGGGGTGCTTCCCCCACCACTTCCTTTGATTGTAGTGGATTAACCCAATGGAGCTATGGCAAGGCTGGAATCAATTTACCACGAACCGCACAACAACAATATGATGTGACCCAACACATTCTATTATCAGAAGCAGAATCAGGTGACTTAATTTTCCTTCACTCTACCTATAACGCTGGCTCTTATATTACTCACGTAGGCATTTATTTAGGCAATAACCAAATGTTTCACGCAGGTGATCCTATCGGTTATGCCGACCTAACTAGCTCTTACTGGCAACAGCATTTAGTAGGAGCAGGACGAATCAAGAAATGAGAAAGGATGATTCAATATGCTATTTAGAAAAAATAAGAATAAAGAAAAGATGCCAAAGGAAAAGAAACCTCGTGTCCATAAGGTCAATCCTCGTAAAAAGGTTGTGATTGCCTTATGGGTACTTTTAGGAATTAGTTTTAGCTTTGCGATATTCAAACACTTTACAGCCATAGATATCCACACCATTCATGAAACAAAAATCATAGAAAAGGAATATGTCGATACTCACAGTATAGAGAATTTTGTTGAGAATTTTGCAAAAGTTTATTATTCATGGGAACAATCCGACAAGTCAATTGATAACCGAGTGGATAAATTGAAAGATTATCTAACAGATGAACTTCAAGTTCTGAATATTGATACAGTTCGTAAGGATATTCCTGTATCGTCGTCTTTAAGAGGGTTTCAGATATGGAGTGTAGAACCAGATGGTGAAAACCAGTTTAATGTGACCTACAGTGTAGACCAGTTAATTACGGAGGGAGAAGATAAAAAGAATGTCCAATCTGCTTATGGGGTAACCGTTTATGTAGAGGATTCTGGGAATATGGTTCTTATTAAGAATCCAACCATTACCAGCATACCTAAAAAATCAGACTACACACCCAAAATGAAAGAAAGTAATGGTTCAATTGATTCTATGACAACCAATGAAATCAATGAATTTTTAACAACGTTCTTTAAGCTCTATTCTAGTGCTACCGCAAAAGAACTTTCTTATTATGTAAGTGATGGGATTTTGAAGCCAATTGGAAAAGAATATGTTTTTCAAGAATTAGTAAATCCTATTTACAATCGAAAGGATAATCTAATAACAGTATCGCTGGCTGTAAAATATCTTGACCAGCAGACCAAGGCAACCCAAGTATCCCAATTTGATTTGGTGCTAGAAAAGAATGGAGATAATTGGAAGATTATAAAAGAAGTTAAATAATTTTTATAAGGGTGGATTGAGTGTAATATAGCTTCAATTCATCCTTATACATTAATCGAAGAAAATTTTTTGATATATTTCATTCGTTTTGTGAGATGTAAAGGAATTGTAAGAAGCATTTTATCAAAGCTTCCTTATTACTAGGCATTGATATAGATACCTTAAACTTGAAAAAACATTAAAAGTTTTTTGCAAACATTATAGTTTCTTTATTCTTTTTTATTATTCTTTTCATTGTAGTAGAAATAAAGATTTATATGAGAGGAAGAATATTATGAATGGTTTAATTCTTGAAACGAAAAATTTATCAAAAAAATTTGGCAAACAATCTGCGGTGAATAAAGTTTCACTACAAATTAAGCGAAATAGTGTTTATGGACTTCTTGGTCCAAATGGTGCGGGAAAAACAACGTCACTTAAAATGATTATTGGCCTACTTCGACCTACAAGCGGAGAAATTATTTTTGATGGTGAACCTTGGACGCGTGATCATCTGTTAAAAATTGGTTCACTCATTGAATCACCTGCATTATATGGGAATCTTACAGCAGTTGAAAATCTTATGGTTCATACAAAACTGATGGGGATACCAAAAGAAAAAATTTATGAAGTTTTAGAAATTGTTGATTTAGTAGGCACGGGTAAAAAACGAGCTTCACAATTTTCAATGGGTATGAAACAACGATTAGGAATTGCAATTGCTCTTTTGGGAGACCCAGAATTATTAATTTTAGATGAGCCTACTAACGGACTTGACCCGGCAGGAGTTCAGAAATTACGTGATTTGATTGCCTCTTTTCCTAAAAGAGGTATGACAGTTATTCTATCAAGTCATATATTGTCAGAAGTTTCTCAAGTAGTTGATGATGTCGGAATTATTAGTGATGGAAAACTTCTATTTCAGGGAGTACCTAATTCAGATGAGACTTTGGAAAAATTTTATATGGAGGTTATCGAGGGTGGTGTAGAAAGATGAATGGAATAAGTTCTGAACTACTCAAGTATAAAAGAACATTTACAAGAAAACTGATTGTGTTTATACCATTATTTTTTGCAATACAAGCAGCTGCAGGAGTAGCATTAATGCCTGAAGATATTGTAAGAACATGGGATTTAGTTATATCTATGGTTTTTAACGTATGGACAGTGATATTTCTCCCATTTGGAATGGCTTTGTTTGCTGTTTTGGTAGATAATCAGGAACGGAAATCTGGAAATTACCGTTCACTACGTGCTCACAATAATTCACCTGCTTATATTTGGATGAACAAGATATTGATTATGGCATTTCATACTTTGCTTTCTTCATTCGTATTAGTTATTGCTATATTTCTATCAGGAATGATTACAGCAACAGGACAAATACCTTGGGGACAAATTTTTTCTGCTAGTTTAGTTTCTTGGTTAGTATCACTTGTATTGATTCCTATTCAGTTATGGGCGGCAACATGGAAAGGTTTGTTCCTAAGTATGGCGGTTGGATTTATAGGGTTCATTGCAGGTATGGTATCAGCTCCCACTTCATATTGGTTTTTTATACCATGGGCATGGGGAATTCGACTAATGAGTGCGATTGTTGGTGTACATCCAAATGGAACTTTGTTAGAAGTTGGCGATAAACTTTTAGATACTTCTGTCATTCCTATTGGAATCGTAGTCTCATTACTAGCATTTATTATTATTACTGTAGTCACCGCCTTTTGGTTTAATAGGAGGGAAACAAAATGATTGGATTAATTTCATCAGAATGGCTGAAAACTAAAAGAACGATGGTTAGATGGATTACTTTTTTCTTACCTGTTTTATTTTCAGGGCTTTTAGTAGGATATTTTGCTTTACGTGGAACAAGCAGTGATTTTCAAATGGAAGTATTCCAAACCTTCTTTGAAACATGGACAATATTCATCATTCCAGTAGGTATAGGTATCCTTTCTGGGTATATTGTACATGAAGAAGAACTTGCTGGGAGTTTTAATGGTTTTTTAAGTGCAAAGCTTCCTCGGTATAAATTATACTTGGGTAAATTCACTCCATTAAGTCTCATTTTAATGATTAGTACTTTTTTAGCAACAATTGTATTTTGTATTGGAATAATCATTGCTTTTCCAGGAGTTTTAAATTTATGGTTATTTTTCATATTAGCTGCAATCCTTGTTGTTATTGGAACACTTCCTCTCATTGCAATTCATTTGTGGGTGAGTTTTGCATGGGGAATGGGAGCTTCTATTGGTATTGGTATTGCTGGTCTGTTAGCGGCTG
The DNA here is from genome assembly GCF_001811625.1 of Globicatella sp. HMSC072A10. NCBI lineage: Bacteria > Bacillati > Bacillota > Bacilli > Lactobacillales > Aerococcaceae > Globicatella > Globicatella sp. HMSC072A10. The sequence continues at coordinate 9,935 of NZ_KV805733.1, forward strand.
CTTTAACTGGTGGAACTAGTCTTGGGAACTCAATTTGGCAATTTATTCCTTGGGCATGGCCAGTAAGACTTGTAAAAAATCTTAGTCCTTATTTAGAATTTTCAGCTGATATGACTACTCCTCCACCTTTAGTTTCTTCAGGTTGGGCGGTAGAACAATTTTTAATAGGAATTACATCTGTAGGGATTTGTCTTTTTATAGTACTAATCTGTGGAATGATTTGGTTTGATAAATGGGAAGGAAGAAAATACTATGAATAAGTTTATTATAAAAATTGGTTTGTTCACTCTTATTTGTATTGGGATTTTAAGTGGCTGTTCCCAATTGTCAAACAAGATTAAATACAATAATATAGATGAAAAAGATTTAGCAGATGCTCCTTTAGAACTAATGAACAATATACCTTGGGCAGATTATCAAAAAGCATCCTATACTATTTATAATAGAGAAGAAGAAACAGGGGAAATAGGAATAGAGATAACAAAGTCAATAGATACAAAGTTTTATAATATTTCAAAGATAAAGAAAAATGGGTCAGACGAAATTCAAAGTGGAGTTACAATTATGTCAGATACATTAATGCCTACTAAGTCCTATTATAATAAAAAGTCTAATTCTAAAAATGAAAATTATGAAATTAGTACTTCGTATACAAAGGATTGGTATGTAAAAACCGAATCTGAAAAATCAAGTGAGCAAACGATAGATTTACCCGAATACTATTATGATAATGAATCTTTGTTAATTATACTAGGAGTGCTTTCTTATGAGGAAGCTGACACTTTTAAATTGAATGATACAGTACCACTTACTGGTAGAATAACTCCTTTGGAAATTAAATACGAAGGAAAAGAACAAATTAGTGTGCCTTATAGTGAAACAGAATGCTATAAAGTTATATTAGATGATATGACATTTTGGTATTCTATTGATGATAGAATTTTATATCAATACAAAAAAGGGTCTACCGTTTATAAACTTGTAAACATAAACTATAATTAAACAATAAATATACGATTTATATTGTCATACCAATCTTTTTGTAGAGGAGGAGACTAAGTTGAGCAAAATATTGATTATTGATGATGAAAAAGAACTTGTAATGTTGCTTGAAGATGAACTCAAAGCAAAAGGACATAAAGTATTAGTAGCTTATGATGGGCAAAAAGGTATAAAGTTAGCAAGAGAACAGCCCGACCTTATTATACTAGATATTATGATGCCTGAAGTTGATGGTTTTGAAGTTTGTAGTGCTATCCGAGACGATGTTCTATGTCCAATTATTTTTCTGAGTGCACGTCAATCGGAAACAGATAAAATTAAAGGGTTAACTCTTGGTGGAGATGATTATATTGTAAAACCTTTTGGACTAAAAGAGTTAATAGCTAAAATTGAAGCTAATTTACGAAGAGAAAAACGATCTCAGTATATTAATGAAGAGAATAAAAGAACTAAATTATATTTTGGAATGCTTAGTCTAGACATTAGAGAACGTACTGTCAAGATTGAAAATAATAATATTCCTCTAACAAAACGTGAGTATGATATTGTTGAACTTTTAGCACTTCATGCAAGACAAGTATTTTCACGAGAACATATTTATGAGAAAGTTTGGGGCTATGATTCTGATGGGGATTCTGCCACAGTAGTTGAACATGTTAAGAAAATTCGTGCAAAGTTTGCTGAGGTTACGCCATCCGTTGAGTATATCTCTACAGTATGGGGAATTGGGTATAAATGGAATAAGATTTGAGAAAGGCGGGAAATGCAAAATGAAAAATCGCTCACTTGTAACAGGTTTTAGATTGACCTTCACTTGGATTGTAATTACAAGTATTATAGCAACTGTGATTACTTATGGTTTTGCTGCCTTTCTATATATTAAAAGTCAATATAATAGTGTTTATCCAGCAAATTATTATGAGCAACAGATTCCTGGAATTGATGCATATATTCGTGAAAAAAATATAGATTTACTCTCTGATTCTGAGGAAAAAGGACTAAAGAATACTATCAGTGGTGATGGTATCACTTATCAAGTTCTAGATAGTGATGGAAATATACTATATGGAACAAACAAAGAGAAAATTTTTACCACTAAAGAAGAACTCATTAATCAACTCAATACAACTTTTAGACATCAAGGTGATTTTATTCATGCTGTTCCCATCATTAACGATGGGAATATTGCAGGAGCTGTTACTCTTTCTTATCAACTAAGAATTTCATACGCTGAAAACAATGGACGTTGGATGATTACAGTTATTATTATAGTTCTACTTTCCCCGTTTCTTTATATTATAGGATTTACTTTTTTATTTTCTAGGATGTTCGTAAAAAATATAAATTATCCACTACAATTATTAATGGAGGCTTCTCATAAAATAAAGGAAAAAGATCTTGATTTTGAAATCAATTACCAATCGGATAATGAACTTGGAAAACTTTGCAGTGCCTTTTCTGAAATGAAAGAGGAGTTAAAAAGTTCATTATTTACTCAATGGAAATTAGAACAAGAACGAGTAGAAATGGTTGAATCATTGGCACACGATTTAAAAACTCCACTATCTATTATCAGAGGGTATTCGGAAGCATTAATGGATTCCAATACTTTAGATGATGAAAAACTTTACACGTATCTTAACGTCATAAAAGGAAATGCTGAAAAGAGTTCTAATCTTGTTCAACAAATGCAATATACTTCTGACCTAGAAAAAACAGATGTACAATTACAACTTAGGCTAGTGAATTTACTTGAATTTTTAGAAAAGAAAGTAAGCCACTATCAGTTACAGGCTAAGCAAAAAGAAATAAACCTTGTATTGAAAACACAAGGAGAGATGGAAATGCCATTTTTAATTGATGAAGACAGATTAGAACGCATTCTTGATAACATCATATCTAATAGTTTACAGCATACTCCCATTAAAGGTACAATAGAAGTTTCTGTAAAAGCTGAAAAAGAAAGAATATTTTATGAAATTTGTGATTCAGGTAGTGGATTTCATCAAAAAGATTTGGATAAAGCTTTCGATAGGTTTTATCGTTGTGATAAAGCTCGTAGAAGTAAAGGTGGTCATTCTGGTTTAGGGCTTTATATTGTCAAACAATTGATTGAACAGCTTGGGGGCTCCATTAAAATAAAAAATGGAATACATGGAGGAGCTTGTGTAATATTTTGGCACCCTAATCACAAAGTAAAAAACGATTTAGAAAATTATAATTACTGATAGATATAGAGATAAATTATCCTGGAAAAGATATAGATTTAAAGTACTTGTTCGTATTTTGTAAGTTTCATCATATAAATTTCTTGTATAAATGAATGAATTTCCTTAATCTTTATAGAATCTTTATTTTTATGCTTTACGTTATTATTACAGACATTAAGAATTTAGATTTTAAATTCTAAATTTAAAAATAACTTAAATTTTTAATTGAAGGAATGAGATTATCATTTGAGAGAGTAATTTATAAGAGAGTAATTTATAAAGGATTGATCATATGGGTGAAAAAAGCAAATGGATTCTCTGTCCAATTTGCAGTTCAAAAACTCGGACAAAAGCATACTTTAAAACGATACTAATTAATTTTCCCCTCTACTGTCCAAAATGTAAGCAGGAAACTTTGATAAATCTAAAGCTGTTAGAAGTAAATATAATTAAAGAGCCAGACGCAAAGACGCAGAGCCGATAATTTGAGAATGATTAGTCTCATCTTATCGGCTCTTTTTCTACCTTTGGTCATTCATTTTTTATGGATTTTGATTCTTTGATACCATGTGCTAGCGATTCCATAAGCATTAGCTCTTTATCTGTAAAATCATCCATTAGTTTTTCTACCTGTATACGTCTGCTGCTTTTTACTAGATTGTTAGCAGGTAGGAAAAACTCATCAACAGACACATGAAGCAATGATACAAGGTCATAAAGAACTTGTATGCTTGGGTGTTGACCCTTATTTTCAATATTTGTTAGATAGCGTGGATCAATTTCAATTTTGGCTCCCACCTGTTCGCGGGTTAAACCTTGTTTCATACGAGCTTCTTTTATCTTAAGACCAAAGGCTCTGAAATCATATTTGTCTTCCTTTTTACGCATAATAAACCACCTATATATATTTTACTGTTCCTATTTAATTAGAAACAGGTATATAAAAACGTGCTACATGGTTTATTAGTTCCTATTAAACAGACTAAAATACAAATAATACTACCAAAAGGTTATAAAAAAAACCGTAGTTTGGTAGTATCCTTTCATGCAATAAATTATCAATTACTTTCAAACGACGGTTCAAGAGCCGTCGTTTTATATATTTTATAAACAATAATTAAATTAGAAATGACGGCTTGTAGGAGGTCAGGTAGTCATGAAATATACTATTTGTATTCAACTCTCTCTATTGAGGTCATTATCAAAAAAAGTCGTCCCCCTACAGTAGATAACTATGGTTATCAATGTGGTTTTTTACATCATACATCACGAATAAATAAAGCATGTAAACAGACAAATCAATCTGTTTATGTGCTTTTTTCGTTATTAAATTATTTATTTGAAAGAATTTCAATTGTTTGTGCAACAAATCCCCCTTTCCTGTCGGGACTAAGTGTGAAGGGAGATAGAGACACAAAGCTCACTTCCTTTCATGACAAGAAAGGGGGTGAGAAACCATGAAACCATCTACTTTTCAGACTACAATAGAAAATCAATTTGATTATATTTGCAAACGTGCCATGGAAGATGAACGAAAGGATTACTACAAATATCTTTCTAGACTTTCAAAACATGAGATTTCATTTTCAGATGTAGGTGATTATATTGTCAGCCAATTTTTTACAATGGATAACAGTAAGGAGACAACTGATTTTCAGATTTATACACTCAATGGAGTAACCGTTGGTATAGAACATGATTTGTTGAGTGAAGCATTGCGTGAGTTGCCAGACAAGAAACGTGAAATTTTACTGCTGTATTACTTTATGGATATGAACGATTCAGAGATTGCAGAGTTATTGAAACTGAATCGTTCAACTATCTATCGGCATAGAACCAGTGGACTAGCTTTAATAAAAAAGTTTATGGAGGAATTTGAAGAATGAAAACACAATATCCTATGATTCCCTTTCCTCTCATTGTAAAGGCTACAGATGGCGATACTGAAGCAATTAACCATATTCTAAAGCATTACAAGGGTTATATTGCTAAACGTTCCCTACGCCTAATGAAAGATGAATACGGCAATCAAAGTATGGTCGTTGATGAAGTCTTACGAGGAAGAATGGAAACCAGATTAATTACAAAGATTTTAGCATTTGAAATTAAGTGAGATTCTCTCTCTTTTCGTGGAAGCGTGCCATACCATTCCACGCTTCCCGATTTGGGAGGTTTGTTATTCCATCAAAGCATATTGTGTTTTCAATATGTTTTGATAGGCTAACGAGCCAATGTTCTTTGAAAACTGAATAAAAGTAATCGAATACGTTTCGATAAGAAAAGAGCCAACGGACTAATACGCCATGACCTATAAAGATAGCGAGCGATTCAGTTAGTGATCCGTGAGCAATCTTTAGCGGTATAAAAGTCAACTTAAAAATCCCGATTTGT
>NZ_KV805734.1:0-8069 GCF_001811625.1 Globicatella sp. HMSC072A10
TAACTAAATTTATCAAGTTTATGCCCAGCCTCGATTAGGCTAAATCAGTAGTTAATAATCGCTTAATTTTTGCTTTGCCCCCACTTTAAAAATTGCATGGGTGGAGAAGGTCTACAAAAATGGGTTGACGATACATAACCACTGATAATGAGAACTCTTTTTCGTTGATTCAAAGAGGATTTTTTAACTGCTTATAGAGAGAGTATCGTAATGCAAAGTTTCACTCGTTATTTAACTACGTATGTTCTTTTAAGTACTTTTTTGACTAATAATTAAGTTTAGTAAGTCTTATCTTTTGAATATACTTATCATTTCCTTTACACTGAGTCTATCAAGTAGAAGGAGGAACAAGCAATGCACAAGAACCTGAAAGACCCAAGAACGTTGTATCATACAGGAAAGTTTTTAGATCAAGAACAAGACACTCCAGCACTACAAGATGAAATGTTACCAGAACCTGATTGCGGTGAAACATCTTATAAAGGAAATAACCGCTTAGCAGGCAGAACAGCTTTAATTACTGGGGGAGACTCTGGAATCGGCCGCGCCGTTGCGATTGCTTTTGCACGGGAAGGTGCCGATGTTGCGATTCAATATTTCCCAGGTGAAGAACAAGATGCTTTAGAAGTAAAAGAGCTTATTGAAAAAGAAGGACGTCGCTCATTATTGATGCCAGTTGATTTACGCGATAATAATGTTGCGACCGAGATAGTGGAACAGACGGTTAAAGAACTCGGTAAACTTGATATCCTAGTTTTAAATGCGGCTCAACAAATCGCAGTAGAAAGTCTTTCTGAATTAAGTATTGAACAAGTAGAAGATACGTTCAAAGTTAATATTATCTCGATGTATGAAACGGTGAAAGCAGCCGAAAAGCATTTACCAACAGGTGCAACAATTGTAACGACAACTTCGGTACAAGCAACTAGTCCTAGTCCACAATTAATGGATTACGCCGCTACTAATGCAGCAGTTACTAATTTCACTAAAAATTTAGCTCAATATTTCGCTAAAAAAGGTATCAGAGTCAATGGGGTAGCACCTGGACCAATCTGGACACCCCTTCAATTAGATGACGGACAATTAGAAGGAAAATTACCTGAATTTGGACAAGCTAGCCTCTTAGAGCGGGCAGGACAACCAGTCGAATTAGCACCGGTTTATGTCTTTTTAGCTTCAGAAGAATCGTCATATGTCACATCACAAATTTATGGTGTCACCGGTGGTAAAGCAATTAATTAAGACATATTAATAATAGGTATTTTTTAGGAAAAGTTCAGTAAGACAGCTCGATGTTTTACTGGCTTTTTTTGTGCATTCAGCGTTTTTTAAGAGTTAGCTTTGGCTTCATATTCACTAGGTAACATTATGTAATTGTACTTGAATATGTTGGGCATTCAATTTTGAAGCTTCTAGTATTAAGCCATAATAAGTGATTGAATTATTTTGTATTATGCAGTTATAGGCTAATTGAGTTTGACTTTTGTGTATTGCACGATTTTGGTGATTGATTTTGATGACGTGTTGAATTAGCAAATTTCCAGCTGATAAAGTCTGTTCGGCTATTGTTTTTTCTTTTATAACAAAATTTTCATTTAAATAAATAATACAATCAATTTTGTTAGCATTTTCATAATGGCAGGATTATACTAGAAGTGTAGTAGTAAAATTCGAGGAGGTTTCTCATGAACGAAGAAAAGTTTATTATGGCGATTGATCAAGGTACGACCTCATCACGCGCAATTATTTTTAATAAAAAGGGGGAAATGGTGGCTTCCTACCAAAAAGAATTTCCCCAAATTTTCCCTAAAGCAGGTTGGGTAGAACATGATGCAAATCTCATTTGGAACTCAGTCCAATCCGTAATTGCGGGAGCGTTTATTGAAAGTGGCGTGAAACCTAGCCAAATTGAAGCGATTGGAATTACTAACCAACGTGAAACAACGGTGGTCTGGGATAAACAGACCGGTTTGCCTATTTATAATGCGATTGTCTGGCAATCACGTCAAACAGCTTATTTAGCAGATGAATTAATTGATGCGGGACATAAAGAGTTATTTCACCAAAAAACAGGCTTAGTCATTGATGCTTATTTCTCAGCGACTAAAATTCGTTGGATTTTAGATCATGTTGAAGGGGCGCAAGAACGAGCAGAAAAGGGCGAATTGTTATTTGGTACGATTGACACTTGGTTAGTATGGAAATTGACCAATGGTGCGACTCATGTCACTGATTATACTAATGCCGCGCGGACCATGTTATTTAATATCAATGATTTACAATGGGATGAGGAGATTTTACAAATCTTGAATATTCCAACTACAATGTTGCCGGAAGTGAAATCTAACTCAGAAATTTATGGTACCACTGCTTCCTTTCATTTCTATGGTGGAGAAGTGCCCATCTCAGGAATGGCAGGAGACCAACAAGCTGCTTTATTTGGTCAATTAGCTTTTGAAAAAGGCATGGTTAAAAATACCTATGGAACAGGCTCATTTATCATTATGAATACCGGTGAAGAAGCCTTAATTTCGAAAAACAATCTCTTAACCACGATTGGTTATAGTATTAATGGTAAAGTGAACTATGCGCTAGAAGGGTCTATTTTCGTAGCTGGTTCGGCGATTCAATGGCTTCGTGATGGCTTAAAAATGATTGAATCATCACCAGAGTCCGAGCGTTTAGCGGAAAAATCAACGAATAACGATGAAGTCTATATTGTACCGGCATTTACTGGTCTAGGAGCTCCATATTGGAATTCAGATGCACGAGGCTCAGTCTTTGGATTAACCCGAGGGACAACACGTGAAGATTTCGTTAAAGCAACTTTACAATCGATTGCCTACCAAGTCCGTGACATTATTGAAACGATGCAAAGTGATTCAGGTATAGATATACCGGTCTTAAAAGTTGACGGTGGCGCAGCGATGAATGACTTTTTATTACAGTTCCAGGCAGATATTTTAGGAATTGAAATTGCGCGTGCTACTAATTTAGAGACCACGGCTTTAGGTGCAGCGTTATTAGCTGGCTTAGCGGTTGGCTTCTGGCGTGATATGGACGAGATTAAATCTTTAAATGCGACCTCTCAATTATTTAAACCTGAAATGAACAATGCCCGTAAGGAGCAATTATATCGTGGATGGCAAAAAGCGGTAGCGGCTACCCAATTATTTGCCGAACGCGATGAGACTAATATTGAATAAAGTAATCAAAGTATTCAGTTAAAATAGTATCTTATTTATAAGCATGAGGATGATCATCAATTTGATTAATTCAATCAAGTTATCGCTCAATAATAAGCGCGCAGTGGTTGAGTGGCGTCAAGCGCAGTCTTAAAGTGACTGAGAATTACCTTGAAAAATTCGGTCAAGTTATTGCTCATTAATTAAACCGACAGTGGTTGAGTGGTATTAAGCACAGTCTTAAAGACTTGTTTGATTGCTACCTAATTGTGCGAAGGGAACAGACGAAGCGGAAAAACATTTGATTCGCTAATTCTGATCCATTCCCAACTGTGCGAGGATGGACGGACGAAGCATAAATCATTTATTTTTCTACTTTTGTCCAACTTTCAACTCTTCGGGGGGCGACGGACGAAGCGAAAATTATTTGATTCGCTAATTCTGCTCCGCTCCCAACTGTGCAAGGATGGAAAGACAAAGCGAAGATTATTTTATTCTCTACGTCTTTCCCACTCCCTAGAACAAATAGTATGTTGATTAATTTGTAAACCGGATCAACCTTATAAAAATAGGTCTAAAGGACAGACTCATTTTTTTGCAAGAGAGTCCAACCTAATTTTTATCTTTAATTGATTTCGAAAATAAACAATAGAAAGGAATCAAGTTATGAAATTATCATTTGAATCAAGAAGACAATCGATTGCGAAACTGCAAGAACAAACCCTGGATCTATTGATTATCGGAGGAGGTATCACTGGGGCGGGTGTGGCATTACAAGCAGCAGCTTCAGGCTTACAAACGGGCCTAATTGAAATGCAAGACTTTGCTGAAGGGACTTCCTCGCGTTCAACCAAATTAGTTCATGGTGGTTTACGCTATTTAAAACAATTTGATGTTGAAGTCGTATCTGACACTGTGTCTGAGCGCGCGGTAGTACAACAAATCGCTCCCCACATTCCTAAAGCCGATCCGATGTTATTGCCGGTCTATGATGAACCGGGAGCTACTTTTAGTCAATTCCGCTTAAAAGTAGCGATGGATTTATATGATTTATTAGCAGGCGTGAATAATACACCTTTAGCTAATAAAATGTTAACTAAAGCAGAAGTCTTAGAACGCGAACCAGATTTAAGTCCAGAAGGCTTAGTAGCCGGTGGGGTATATCTAGACTATCGTAATAATGATGCGCGTTTAGTGATTGAAAATATTAAAAGAGCGTCACAAGATGGGGCTTTTATCGCCAGTCGTGTAAAAGCAGTCGGCTTATTATTTGATGACGAAGGGCAAGTCATCGGTGTGGAAGCTGAAGATTTATTGAATGACACGACGTTTGAGATTAAAGCACGAGTGGTGATTAATACGACGGGACCATGGTCTGATACTATCCGTCAATTAGATGATCAACATCAAACAGCGATTATGCGTCCTACTAAAGGGGTGCATTTAGTGGTAGATGAAAGTGTCATTAAAGTGTCACAACCTACTTATTTTGATAGTGGCGAAGGTGATGGTCGTATGATTTTTGTGTTACCACGAGAAAATAAAACCTACTTTGGTACTACCGATACAGATTATAATGGTGATTTAGCTCATCCAAGAGTCACCCAAGAAGATGTGGATTATCTCTTGCGTATCGTGAATCGTCGTTATCCCAAAGCTAATGTTACCTTAAGTAATATTGAATCTTCATGGGCAGGCTTACGACCATTAATTTCAGGCAATGCAGCCTCTGATTATAATGGAGGGAACTCTGGTAAAGTTTCTGACGAATCATTTAATCATTTAATCGACACGGTTAAAGCCTATTTAGATGGCGAAGCAAACCGTGCAGCTGTTGAGTCTGCAGTGGGCTCATTAGAAGGCTCTGTCTCAGAGAAAACACTAGACCCTTCAGCAGTCTCTAGAGGTTCAAGTTTAGAATTAGATCCAAATGGTTTATTAACTTTAGCAGGTGGTAAAATTACCGACTACCGTAAAATGGCAGAAGGAGCCTTATTAAAGATATTAGATATCTTATCAGAGCAACACCATTTACATTTTAGAATGATTAATTCGAAGACCTATCCGGTATCGGGGGGCGAATTTAACCCAGCGAATGTCGATGAAGAGTTAGAAAATTTAGCAGAATTAGGAGTTAGACGTGGTTTATCAAGAGAAGATGCCCGTTATTTAGCTAACTTATACGGATCAAACGTACCTAAAGTCTTTAACTTAACGAATAAATATCCATTTGGCCACAAATTATCCTTGAAAGATTGGATTTCTTTACAATACTCAATGGAAGAAGAACTAGTGTTAACGCCAGTGGACTATTTATTACGTCGTACTAATTATATTTTATTTATGCGTGAGCAAGTTGATCAAATGGTTGAACCAGTATTACAAACCATGCGTGAATATTATGATTGGGATGAGGCTACTACGCAAAAATATCATGATGAATTAATCGCAACATTAAATGAAAATGATTTGAAACATCTTAAATAAGAGAAAAGAGGAGAGGACAATGTCTTTTTTTGGAAAGATGGATTTTAATAGTTTATCCGAGACGGAAAAGGTTTTGTATCATTATATGTCGAGTAATATTGAGAAAATTCCTTATATGCGAATTCGCGAAGTGGCATCGGAATCACATACATCGGCCTCGTCGGTAATGCGATTTATTCGAAAATTAGGATTTGATAGTTATGCAGAATTTAAAATTAATGTCAAAACGCATCAACCAGGCGACACGTCTGTTATTAATAGTGAAGGGATTATTTCGCCAAGTACATTTCCGAGTAATACTGAGTTTACGATGCTGCAGATTGCAGAAAAGATGCTTGAATCAGAAAATGTTATCTTTTGTGGTATTGGGGCATCGGGTTCGATGTGTGAGTACGCAGCTAGACGATTTGCTACCTTAGGAATTAATAGCTTCGGTTTGGTGGATAATACGTATCCAATTTCTGGAAAATTACGTAACACGACAGACAATATGATTATTGCATTATCCGTTACTGGTAACACGAATGAGATTACTGAAATTGTAAATGGATTTCGAAATCGCCCCGATTTTACCGTAGTAGCGATAACCAGTGATCCAACAAGTCAATTGGCCATCATGGCTGATTTTGTTTTAAGTTATGAAATTGATATTTGGCGGATTAATTTGCATGAAGATTTTACATCACAAATACCCGCAATATTCCTAATCGAAGCTTTATCAAAAGTCTTATATAATATGATTAATCTAGAAAAAAAGAAAAATAATTAAATTAAATAACGCTATACAAAGAATAAACGGCGAATTGGTACACGTTGTACCATCTTGATGTTTATTCTTTTTTTATAGTAAACGTACCAACAAACCTTATATTAATGAAATGTAAGCGGTATATCGATATAATGAGAGGTGTAGAGGGGGGATATGAATGAAACAAATGCCAGAGAACTTTCTTTGGGGAGGCGCTGTAGCCGCTCATCAAATTGAAGGTGGATGGAATGAAGATGGAAAAGGTATCAGTACAGCTGATGTTATGACTGCAGGTAGCAATGGGGTTGCCAGAGAAATTACTGATGGAATTCTATCTGAAAAATATTATCCAAATCATGAAGCGATTGATTTTTATCATCGTTATAAAGAAGATATTCAGTTATTTAAAGAATTAGGATTGAAAGCGTTTAGAACTTCTATTAATTGGACGAGGATTTTTCCTAACGGCAATGATGAAGAAGCAAATGAAGCAGGCTTACAATTTTATGATGATTTGTTTGATGAGTTATTAGCTAACGACATTGAACCTGTCATTACTTTATCACATTTTGAAATACCATATAATTTGTATAAAGAATTTGGTGGTTTTCGTAGTAAAGAAGTCATCGATTGTTTTGTAAAATATGCTGAAGTTGTAATGACCCGTTATAAAAACAAAGTAAAATATTGGATGACCTTTAATGAAATTAATAATCAAGCCGATGGGCAACATGAACTTCATACATGGACCAATTCAGCCATTCTTTTTGAGGAAGGAGAAAATCGAGAAGAAATTATTTATCAAGCTGGTCTAAATGAACTCATTGCATCAGCTAAAGTCGTTAAGTTAGGTCATCAAATCAATCCGGAATTTCAAATTGGCTGTATGATGGCTTATGTACCAGTTTATCCCTATTCAAGTAATCCAGATGATCAAATGGCTGCCTTAAAAGTAATGCAGAGACGTTATTTTTATAGCGATGTCCATGCTAAAGGGGAGATTCCTAATTATGTTTTAAATGAATGGGCAGATAAAGGATATGAAATTGACTATTCTGATGAAGAACTTAAGGCTTTGAAGGAAGGCACAGTCGACTTTATAGGATTTAGCTACTATATGTCAGGAACAGTTACGACTTTACAAGATAAGGGTGGTTATGAGATACCAGATTATAAGAATAGTAAATGGTTATCAAATCCATTTGTTAAAGCAAGTGATTGGGGATGGCAAATTGATCCGGTAGGCTTACGATATATTTTAAATGTCATTCATGAGCGTTATGATTTACCGTTGTTTATTGTTGAAAATGGTTTTGGCGCTTATGACAAAGTTGAAGCGGACGGCAGTATCAATGATCAATACCGCATTGATTACTTAAAGGCTCACATCAAACAATTAAAAGCAGCAGTATTAGAAGATGGGGTTAATTTATTGGGATACACACCATGGGGCATTATTGATATTGTCAGCTTTGGTACAGGAGAGATGGAAAAACGTTACGGCATGATTTATGTTGATAAAGATAATCAAGGTAATGGTACCTTGAAACGTTCGAAGAAAAAATCGTTTGCTTGGTATCAACAAGTTATTAATAGTAATGGTGAAAATTTATAGGAAGGAGGTAATATTATTGCAAACAGCAAAAAAT
>NZ_KV805735.1:0-311 GCF_001811625.1 Globicatella sp. HMSC072A10
CTTCTGAAACAACACATTGACGATAAATCAATATTAAGATTGATTAACCGATTCTTGCAAGCTGGCGTCATTGAACTAAACGGAAACTTCCAGAAGACAGGAAAAGGCGCCCCGCAAGGAGGCGTCCTGTCGCCATTACTCAGTAACATCTATTTACATGAGTTAGATAAAGAACTAACGAAACGTGGACACCGATTCGTCCGCTATGCCGATGATTTTGTCATCTTTACGAAAAGTAAACGAGCAGGCGAACGAATTCTACAGAGCATCAGTCGATTCCTATCAAAAGAATTGAAATTGGTTGTGAATAT
>NZ_KV805736.1:0-271 GCF_001811625.1 Globicatella sp. HMSC072A10
TTCCCTTCAGCCGGACTTGGGTAATCCTCCATATGATACGTTTGATATGCTTTTATCCTTTTCTCTTGTCCTACAAGACATGGACCTTGCAGGACTCGAACCTGCGACCGGACGGTTATGAGCCGTCTGCTCTAACCAACTGAGCTAAAGGTCCCAGTGCTTATAGCGGCGAAGGGGATCGAACCCATGACCTCCCGGGTATGAACCGGACGCTCTAGCCAGCTGAGCTACACCGCCATGAATGGAGAATAGCGGGATTGAACCGCTGACC
>NZ_KV805737.1:0-214 GCF_001811625.1 Globicatella sp. HMSC072A10
CGTACCGGTTCGATTCCGGTCCTCGGCATTAAAGCATGCACCCATAGCTCAATTGGATAGAGTACTTGACTACGAATCAAGCGGTTGTAGGTTCGACTCCTACTGGGTGTATAAAAACGGGAAGTAGCTCAGCTTGGTAGAGCACTTGGTTTGGGACCAAGGGGTCGCAGGTTCGAATCCTGTCTTCCCGATTTTTTTGAACCAAAAATCAAAA
>NZ_KV805738.1:0-1795 GCF_001811625.1 Globicatella sp. HMSC072A10
CCCAACTTCCCGAATACGTAACACGAATTAGAAATGCACGGATCACCCAACAGGAGTGATTCCCATTTTTATGAATAATTCTCTCTGTTTTACACTGACTTCTCCCATCGTAGTGCCATACGTTGGATGACTTAAATATTCAATCGCCTGAAAGGTATCCAGTATTTCTTTTTGCGTGTAGTTCTCTCGTAATCGACTGCGATCCATCTCACGTTGAATATACGATTGAATGATTAATGCGATGAATTGAATGAATAATTTCCCTTCTAATGACCGTTCAGAAGACACTCTCAACCGACGCATATTTAAGCGCTCCTTTAGATTGTGGAATGTTTCCTCAATCATATTTTTGCTTCGATAGAGTCTTAGGATTTCCCATGGATCTTTCTTAAATGTGCTGAGTAATACAAAGTATCCAAAATAACTTTTTTCCTCTTCAATGACTTCTTCATTAAAGCCAAACTTTACTCCTTGACTTGTTTCCACTTTCGTAAAATACTTCGCCTGTGTTTTCCCTAACTCCTTTAGGATGACCTCTCCTTTATTTAACTTTTCATAGATTGCATGTATCTGATTGTTAAAGTTTTTCTCCTCTTCGACCGCTATTTCGGTATTGAAATAGATATAGGCCTGCATTGGATAATGGCTTTGTTTATTCGCCGGCTTAAAGTAATCTACTCCAATACGTGTCCCACTTATCTTGTAAATCGTCGAATAATTGCTCATACGGCTGATTACTTTTTTAGATTCTTGAATCGCTGCTTTAATATAATTTAGATTTTTTCTTACCCCCATAACAAATCCAATCGAATCATTAATCAGAGCGTAGACGTTCTCTTCGCTATAAAATCCGCGATCCATTACTAATTTTATCCTGTCACATTCGATATGATCCAACATGCCCAGTAACCATTTAATTGTTTTTGAATCTTGCACATTCCCTGCCAAATGACGATACATTACAGGTAATTCACATTGTTCTCCTTGCAAAACTCCCAAGTTAATTTGTGGCAACTTATCGTCTTCTTTGTTATAGCCATATTTTACATATGGAAGTAGCGAAGAATAACTCGATATTGACGTTGTATCATAATAGATGTATTCTTTTGGTTTTAATGCTTTCATGCGCAAATTAAAGAATTCTTGTTTTTCATGCTCCGTCACACGACTGAAGATGTCACTAATTCTTTGTGACGTCAGTGTCTCACTGTTGTTGTATGGTAAGTAATGTTTCTTTTGCCAGGATTCAAAGTGACACATGGCATTGCTTGGGGATAATACGAGATAATAAGCTAATTGAAGCATGGATTGATAATCTTCAGGAAAAACTTGGGCTAAATCCTTTTCTAATCCTATTTTTCGGGCGATTCCATGCAAAAAATAAGTCGCTCCATAGAATCGTCGTGTGATTTTCTTTGCTTCATTTAGAATGGTTTCCGAATTGTTTTGAGGCGATGCTTTCTTTTTATTCTTTATAGGACGATTCGGTTTCAATTCTCCCGTTTCTGGGTCACGATGCCCTAACATTTTTCGTCTGCGACGGGTGTTTTTAATAGCTGGATCATAATAGACCTCGGTTTCATAGACATAGGTCTTTTTTGCTTTTTCATCATACACATCTTCAATAACGATTCTTGGTTTACTCATATTCTTGTTCCCTCATTCCTTGGTATCATGCTACGTAAATTATAACACGTATCACGGTGTTTTTCAATAAAAAAACCTGAGAAACGCGAGTATATCAACGTTTCTACAGGTTATTATTTTATTTATGCTACGTATTACGGGAACTTAG
>NZ_KV805739.1:0-3589 GCF_001811625.1 Globicatella sp. HMSC072A10
TTTCGCCACCAACACTAAAAATTATAGATCCTGAATAATTATCATTTGAATGATTAGAATTAAATCCCATCTTGACTTAAAAAGTCGAGGTGGGATTTTTACAAAAAAATAACTCGATGGTATAATATTTCTAAGTAACAGAAGAGTAATATTTAATAAGTGATAATATGGGAGGAAGAATAAAATTTGTAAAACGAATGGGAATTTATTTTTCTGTTTTAATGTTAGCCTCTCCGATGATAGTTTATGCTGCTACTCAGTACGTTGATGGTGGTACTTGGAATTATGGTGTCTGTCATACAATGAATTGTGGGTATTCTGATTACCTACATCCAACACAATACCATAGTTCTACTGTAATTCATCCAACTAAAGGTTCAAATTACGCTGAAGCCTACGCCGGATATTGGGCACAAGCCAAGGTATACAATATCCCGCCTACGGGTATGTCGTATTATTATAATGTATATTAGTTGACAGAGAATTACTGTTCTGTAACTTTATTCCGGAGGTATCAAGATGAAACAAACTAAATATTTTATTTTAATTATTTTAACGATATTAAGTAGTCTTGTTGTTTATAATGTGTATGAAAATTACCATTATTTTGATACTACCCATTTGGGAAAGGTCGCACCTTATGCAGTTGAAATATATATAAAACAAGATACCGTCTCGATTGATGAACATCTTAATTTTTTAGATAATATTTCAAAAGAAGAAGAGGTTACGATTGTCAAAAATGACATTGATCAATCCGCTGTCTTTCATTCTGTTATTTTAAATCCTCAATCTATCACTGCAGAGGAATTATTATTAACGGAGGAAGGAAAAAAATTATTAATGGATGGTAAAAGTTTTAGCTCTAATAAGAAGTTAGTATTAAATTTTGGACCTCGAGAAAATATCTATCAGCCCATGTCTAGTTACTTTGCTGACAATTTAAAAAGTATAAGAGGAACATACTACCTTGTTTCAAATTCCCCTATTAATTTAGAAAGTTTAATTACTAAATTTGAGCAGTTTTATCAGACTCCAAAAGAAGATTTATTGAATAATTCAGTGACTCAAGTATTCTCAGTGCTTAATCTTTATTTAATTGGCTTTTTAGCTTTAGGAATTTTGAGCTTTATTATTTATTTTTTAATGAAATTGCTTATCCCAATCAATAATTTAGAAATTTTTGGAATTAAAAAATTATTAGGTTATAGCCGTTACCACCTTTTTATTGAGCCTAGCTTATTAGAGTTATTTTGTTTCTTATGTACAACTGCTGTAATAAATTTATATTTCTTATTGAGTAATAGTTATTTTCCGAAAAATTTTTGGTTACATCTCTTATTGACTCAAGCGGGTATTTTATTATTAATGACTGTTATCGAGTCTATCATTATTCGTATATTCTCTAAACAAACTTTAAATGATGTGATGAAGGGGCATACACCTCATTTAAAGTTCTTCCTACCTTTAATTGCGACAATTAAGTTAATTTGCACAATTGTCATCGGTTTCTTAATTTTTCAGTATGGAGCCTTACAAATACAATTGATAGAGTCTAAAAATAATATGGAGAAAGTGGTGGATATTAGCGATTATGTATTTGTTGAAAATTTCAATTTAACACAAGAAGGTCAAGCAGTATACGGTGTGGGGGAAAAGTTTCTTAATAATGCTTTAACTGAACTATATGATAAAAGTATTCAAATGAATCAGCTTATTTATTTTGCTAACCTTGAAGAAGTTGAATCAGATAAAATGCATTTTGATTATTATCCTATCGATAAAGATTTTAATTTTATATCAATGAATAAGCAATATTTGAATGAACATTTTCCAAAAATTGAAAAACAAATAAATCATACATCTAGCAATAAGATTCAATTGTTGACTACTAAAGAATATTTTGATGCTATTGGTTTAGAAAATATGGAGAGTATTGTTGGATTTTTTTCAGTAAAAGATATTCAAAATCCTAACCCGGTTACAGTTGAAGATATTCAGGTCACAATTGTTGAATCAGAAAAGCCAATAGACATATATGGTAATCGAGTGAATAACAAACCCTGGATAATTCATTTAAGTAATAATTCAAGTGATATGCTATTGATGGAACAAAGGTTAATTGCCAATACAGGACCTAATTCTGTAGTTAAATTTAAAAGTAATCCACTTAATTCAAACGAGCTTAAAGCAGTATTGGATAGCTATGCTCATTTAGTTTCATTTAAATTTACTAACTACCAAGAATTTTTTAAAGAATTAATCGATTACTATAACCAATATCAAGAGGTAGAAATAGTGCTTCTATTGATATTAATCGGCTTAGGATTTATTACTACAATTGGATTAATTACTGTTTCAAACAATATAAGAAAGCGAGAATTGGCGATTAATTCATTATTAGGATATAAACTGGTTGATCAATATCAATTGGAAATAATTTTATACTTGATTATTCATGCAATCTTATTAATTATATTGGTAAGTTTAAATTCCCATACTTTAATCCCTAGTTTAATCTATTCAATTTGTGACGTTGGTGTTTTAATTTTATGGGCTTTAACGAAGAGAAAAGTAAGTTTAAACAAACTTATTAAGAGTGGGTGATTTCAATGATCGAATTAGTTAATATAAATAAAAAATTTGGTGACAAAACAATTTTAGATAATTGTAGCTTTTATATTAATCCGAATGATTTTGTCGCTATTGTTGGTGAAAGTGGAAGTGGTAAAACGACTTTACTTAATATTTTGGGATTAATTGAATCGGTAGATAGTGGCAAAGTAAAAATATTTGATGAAGAACATATTAAACCAAACTCTATCCAATCGAATAAATTAATAAGGGAACGAATTAGTTATGTTTTTCAAAATTTTGCACTTCTTGATAACCAAACAGTATTGTACAACCTTTTAATGGCCATGAAATATCGTTCACTTAAGAAAAAAGAGAAACTACTAGAAATTGAAAAAGTATTAGAATTTGTTGGTCTAGGTGGTTATCAAAACAAGAAAATATATGAGCTTTCTGGTGGGGAGCAGCAACGTGTTGCAATTGCAAGAGCCATTATTAAACCACATGATTTAATATTAGCAGACGAACCAACAGGTTCACTAGATGACGTTAATAAACAAATAATCTTTGAATTGTTTGAAAAATTGAATGAGCAAGGAAAAACGATTATTATCGTAACGCATGACTTTGAATTAGCTAAGAAATGTAAAAGGATATTGAAAATTAATTCCAGACATCAAGTAGAAGAAATGTAATGAGGTTAAGCCTAAACTAAATAGATTTAGTCAAGTTATTGCGAGCTAATTACAAGCACAGTGGTTGAGTCGGCCTCAAAGGGCGTTTTATTGTGGCGGGGTTTAAACATGACCAATTCACTCAAACTAGTCTCAATCTTTAAAAGCACAGTGGTTGAGTGGCCTCAACCTGCGTCTTAACGTAGCTGAGATTAATTTTAAAAAATTCAGTCAAATTAGTGCTTATTCATTAAAAGCACAGTGGTTGAGTGGCCACAAAGTGCGTTTTAACGAGATTGGGTATAAATATGATAAATTCAATCAAGTGATTGCTCGATATT
>NZ_KV805739.1:3689-22520 GCF_001811625.1 Globicatella sp. HMSC072A10
TCATTCGATTTTCTACTTCTGGTCTACTCCCTCTAAAGGTAAAATTTTACTGTTATTTATAATCACCATGTACTTTTAGTAAAAACATTAAATTATGGAGCAACTGGGAATGAAAACCAAACGGTTTATTACATTCTTAGTAGCTCTTATTTTATTTATCTAAGGGACGAACAAATTAGCTTACGGTATTTATTTATCATCAACTAATCAACTTTCCTCGTTCAGTGACAAACAATCTCTCAAAAAGTAGTTATTTTGACAAAAAATCAGATTCAATCAATGAAAACGCTCAAATTTATTCAATTCTGTCAAAAATAATGACCAATATTCTGACAAAGTATGCATTGTTGAACCATTGTGAAAGCACTATCTTTGCCATATACTTAAGGTACAGAAAAAAGAGAGGAGCGATTTTGATGAAATCATCACAATCAACAATTCAAAAATTAGGTTCTTACCTAAGTGGTATGGTTATGCCAAACATCGGAGCATTAATTGCTTGGGGTATTATTACAGCGTTATTTATTCCAGATGGCTATTTTCCAAATGAACACATTGCCGAATTAGTAGGTCCAATGATAAACTACTTAATTCCCCTATTGATTGCATTTAAAGGTGGGGAAATGGTTCATGGGTTCCGTGGAGGTGTCGTAGGGACAGTTGCGACCATGGGGGCCATTGTTGGATCAGGTATTCCAATGCTATTAGGTGCCATGATGTTAGGTCCATTAGGTGGTTATGCTATCAAAAAATTTGATGAAGCTTTTGGTGACAAAATTCCAACTGGATTTGAAATGTTAATCAACAACTTCTCAAGTGGTATTATAGGTTTCATTTTAGCAATTTTCTCATTAAATATTATCGGACCTGTTGTTGAAGGTATCAATAACTTTATGGCAGCTGGGGTAGATATTTTAATGAAAGCTAATTTATTACCATTAACCAATATCTTAATTGAACCAGCAAAGATTTTATTTATGAATAATGCGTTGAACCATGGTATTTTAACTCCAATTGGGACTCAACAAGCTTCTGAGATGGGTAGATCAGTTCTTTACTTATTAGAAACGAACCCTGGTCCTGGTTTAGGAGTATTATTAGCCTTTGCTTTATTAGGAAAAGGTTCAGCGAAATCTTCATCATGGGGAGCTATGATTATTCACTTCTTAGGTGGTATTCATGAAATTTACTTCCCATATGTTTTAATGAAACCTTTAATGATTTTAGCTGTTATTGCAGGTGGGGTTGCTGGTACTTTTACTAACGTATTATTAGGTTCTGGTTTACGTGCACCAGCTTCACCAGGTTCTGTTATCGCTATTTTAGGGATGGCTCCAGAAGGACAACATCTTAATGTCTTATTAGGTATCTTAGTAGCAACTGTGGTATCATTTATTGTAGCAGCGATTGTTTTAAAAATGGATAAGGGTGTCGAAGTTGATTTAGAAGCAGCTCAACAACAAGTTCAAGCAGCTAAAAGTGCTTCAAAGGGTCAAACATCAGCGCCTACTTCAGCAGTGAATGCAGTTGCAACAAAAGAAATCAACCGTGCCAATATTGACAACATCATTTTTGCTTGTGACGCGGGTATGGGTTCATCAGCAATGGGTGCTTCATTATTAAGAAAGAAAGTAAAAGATGCTGGAATTGATATTGCGGTATCAAATAGTCCAATCAATAGCTTAAAAGATAATTCACGTACATTAATCATTACGCAAGAAGAATTAACTGAACGTGCTAAAGGAATGGCACCGAGTTCAGTGCATGTATCTGTTGATAATTTCTTAAGTAGTCCAAAATATGCGGAAATTATTGACCAATTGAAATAATAATTAAACCAATAAAAAAAAGGAGGGGCAATAATGTTATTTTCTAGACGTGAGAAACAACTACTAGATTTATGGTTATTAAATGCCTCTCCTTTGTCGATTAATTATTTAAGTGAAAAGTTAGATGTATCGACGCGAACAATCTATCGTGAAATTAATAAATTAAGTGAGAGTTTAGAAGCTTTCCAGATAAGCATATTGAATGATTCGGAGGGATTTTTTTTACAAGGATCCCCTGAAGCATTTGTAAAATTGAGACAAGAAGTAGAACAAACAGAAGTGGAACTAACCACTGCCGAAAGACAAACGCTATTAAGTATTTTATTATTGATTCAAAAAGATCAATTAAAAGTAAAAAATATTGCAGAGTATTTTAAAGTTAGTACGAGTACCGTTCAAGCAGATTTAGAGGCGATAGAAGATTTATTTGAAGAATACAAAATTCAATTAATTCGACGAAAAAATTCTCAAATTGACATTATCGGTAAAGAGACAGATATTCGATTGATCGTTTCAACCATTATTTCAAATGAGCTAAATGAATATGATTTCTTTAGTTTGTTTACGAAAGAACAGCATTTAAAATTACATAAGTTCGAACAAACGAATCACCGTTTTTTACAATTATTGGATCCTAATGCGTTACATAGTGCTTATCAGGCGATACGCCATAATCAATATTATTCATTTGATGATGTGTCGGATGCACAGCTTCGTGGCTTGACGATTTTTCTAACGATTACGATTATGCGATTAAATCAAGGTCATCAAATTACCAATGAGGATATTTCACCAGCTGAATACTCGCATGTGCGCGATAGTAGTATCAAACTGGCGACTTATTTATTCGATGTGTTAGATAATATGAAGGTGGTACAGTCCATTTCTAAGTTCGAAATCGATTTTCTAGCAATTCATATAGAAGGGATCAATTTTCCTTTTAAAATTGTATTTTCAGAGGAATATGATATTGAGTTAAGCTATAAAGTTCAGCGTTTAATTCGAGAAGTGTCATCCGAATTTCAAGTGAATTTTACGAATGATGATAATTTATCGAAAAACCTATTGGCTCATTTATCGGCAGCCTTATCACGAAAACAGTTAGCGAAGTTATCAGAAGCGGACTCATTATTGGAAAAAGTTCGCAATGCTTATCCTGTACTTTCGAAATTGATTGAAAAGCATTTAGCAATCATTTTTGCGCCGATTCAATTTAGTCAAGTAGAAGTGATGTATGTGGTGATTCATTTTGCCTCGGTGTATGAGCGAGAAATGAAATTAGACCGTTTAAATGTTCTAATCGTTTGTTCAGGTGGGATAGGGACCGCTAAAATATTAGAGAGTCGATTAAAACGGTATATACCGTCGATTCAAAATATTACATTATGTAAATCGTCTCAATTAAATCGGATGCCCATTGAAAGTTTTGATATTTTTTTATCTACCATCTTCTTAGATAGTTTTGATGCCGATTATACTGTCGTTTCACCACTATTAATGGAAGATGAAATTGAAGTAATCAAGAAGAAAATTGAGCAGCTTCGCATTCAACTTTCTGAGACAGATTATCCTACAAAATCACCAGAAGCTATCATTGATTTCAATGAGATTTCGACTCATATCGACATTATTAAAGAATTAATTGAACAATTTAAACTGGAGACAATTGATAATGATGCTGAGATGGAAGCAACGATTCGTAAAGTGATTTCGAGCCTTCCAAGAGCATTATCATTGGTTCAATTGGAACGAATAGTTAACAAGCTCGTTGTGCGCCTAGATAAAGGGCCAATTGGCTTGCCTAATACGCGAATGGCTTTGTTCCATACGGTGGATGCTGCGGTTACTAAACCCTATTTTTCAGTGTTTGATTTAAAACAATCGCTGGAAATGATGAGTATGAACCGCCAACCAATGCAAGTGAGCCGTATATTGTTAATGATAGGTCCTGAACCTTTAAGTCCTGAAGATCAAAAGATTTTAGGTTACTTGAGTAGTTCGATTGTAGAATCCGTCTTTAATTTAAAAGTCTTCGATGAAGGGTCAGAGGAAATGATTCGTCACTATTTAAATACGATTTACATCGATTATATGCGAGAATTAATAAAATTGGAGGAATATTAACATGATGAAATTAACAAATGAAACAGTATTATTAAACCAGTCGGTAGCAACGAAGGAAGAAGCAATTCGCTTAGCAGGAGAATTATTAGTTAAAGCCGGATTTGTGTCACCAGAATATGTGGATGCAATGTTAGAAAGAGAAAAATTGGTTTCAACTTATATGGGGAATTTTTTAGCAATCCCTCATGGAACGGATGAAGCAAAAAAACACATTTTAAATTCTGGTATCTCATTAGTTCAAGTACCAGCAGGAGTTGAATTTGGTAATGGTGATAAACCAGCCAAAGTAATTATTGGAATTGCAGGTAAAGGGGACGACCATTTAGAAGTGTTGTCAACTGTTGCGATTGCCTTTTCAGAAATTGAAGTCGCGGAACAAATTATTAATGCATCGAATGTCGATGAAATTAATGCCGTATTAGAGGGAGTAGAATTATAATGAATGCAGTACATTTTGGAGCAGGTAATATCGGCCGTGGTTTTATTGGGGAAGTGCTCTATAAAAATGGCTATGACATGATTTTTGTAGATATTAATGAAGCAGTTATCGATGCTTTAAATGCTGAAGATAGTTATCAAATTACAATTTGTGATGATGAGTCACAAAATGTTACTGTAACAGGATTTAAAGGCATTAATAATGGTTCAAATCCTGAAGCTGTCGTTGAGGCGATTGCGTCAACTAACCTAGTTACAACTGCGATTGGTCCTAACATTTTACCTTATATTGCACCATTAATGGCTAAGGGTATCGAATTACGCCAACAAAAGGGTGTTACCGAAGCGTTAGATATGGTCGCTTGTGAAAATATGATTGGTGGTTCTACATTCTTAAAAGAAAAGGTTTATGGCGAACTATCAGAAGAAGGAAAAGCCTATGCAGATCAATATATTGGTTTCCCTGATGCAGCGGTTGATCGCATCGTACCAAACCAAACGAATGAAAATATTTTAGATGTAACAGTTGAATTATATAAAGAATTGGTCATTAGTGAGTCAATGATGAAACAACCAAATGTTCGTTTAGATGGTGTTAAGTATGTGGATGATTTAGAACCTTATATTGAACGTAAATTGTACACTGTTAATACAGGTCATGCAACCACTGCTTATTTCGGTTTTGCGAATGGTTTTGATACCATTGATCATGCCTTAGCGAATGAAGAGATTTATCAAAAAGTTCGTAAGACTTTATCTGAAACGGGACAATTATTAATTGAAAAATGGCAATTTAATGCCGATGAACATCAAGCTTATATCGAAACGACATTAGAACGCTTTAAAAATCCAGCTTTAAAAGATGAAGTGACACGAGTTGGTCGGACACCTATTCGTAAATTAGGTTACAATGAACGCTTTATTAACCCAATTCGTCAAGCGGATGAACGTGGTTTAGCCATTGATGGTTTAATTGATACAGTTGTTCAAATCTTAAAATATAATGACCCTGCTGATGAACAAGCAGTACAACTACAAGCGATGTTAAAAGAAAAATCGGTAGAAGAAGTTATTAAAGAAGTGACCCAATTACAAAATCAAACGATTATTGATCGCATTGTGAAGGCATATGTTGATTAATTTTGCTGCTTATCGGTTTGTTTAGTTTAAAGTTCTCAGCCTCATTTTAAAAGCACAAAATTATTAAAGCCTCCCTCATTCTCAAAAGAGAGTGAAGGAGGCTTTATTGGATTATACTTTGCTTTGGATATTTTTAGCTAATGACAAGATTAGCGTGGCATTTGTTTGATTTCAGTTAATTTAATAATCGGTGCACCTTTTTCAGTGTAAACGAAGTCGCGTACTTTTTGGACATCAGCCATCGTGACAATCAGTCGATCACGATAGGGTTCAGCTAATTCATCGAATAAATATAAATCGTCTCGTAAGTTATTTTGTTTGCGAAGTGAATTGATTTCGCCATCAGTTTTTAGTTTATACTTAAGCGATGGCAGACTACCTGATACTTGGCGTTGTTCAATACGATAATAATAGTTATCATCACCATAATAAATTTCTAAAGCGCCAGTGTTGGTACGGACATGTTTGACATCTTTGTACTTTTCTTTATGGATTTCCCACCAAGTTTCAATGCCTTTAATCGCTTGTTCTTCAGTTGGATAACTGCCGTGTTCTTTTTTTAATTTATCACGACGATTAACCCAATAATTTGTATAAACTGTCTGAGTCATAGAATCCTTCCTTCCAATAAGTTTTACTAATTCTATTATATCTTAAATTACTTTATTTAGAAAACGTTTTACACATTATTTACGCTGAATAATATGGTATACTGTGATAAGTGATAGAATAAACGAACTAAATTTTTTTTAATAGTGATAGGGTGGGAACTAGATGAATTTGGAACAATTAAGGCAAAATCAGCATATGATTGAACGCGTCATTAATAGTCATAAAAATTTAGGTCAAGTGGCTACATTAGTGGCGGTTACAAAAACAGTAGGGACTGAAATGATGGAAGCTTTATATGAAAATGGGATTCATCATTTTGGTGAGAATCGTCCGAATGTTTTTGTGGAAAAATATCGTCAATTAACACATTTAGATAAGGCAGTATGGCATTATATTGGTAATTTACAGACAAGACAGGTTAAAGATGTCATTAACGAGATCGATTATTTACATTCTTTAGACCGTCCTTCATTGGCCAAAGAAATTCAAAAACGTGCGCAATCTGTCGTCAATTGCTTTGTGCAAGTAAACGTTAGTGGGGAAGCTTCTAAAAGTGGCTTTAAACCTGAAGAAGTAGTTGAATGGATTGAGAGTATTGCCGATTATCATCATATCCGTGTCGTAGGGTTAATGACGATGGCACCGATTAATGCCACTGAAGCGGCATTACGTCAGTATTTTGGTGAATTAAAACAATTACAAACCCAAGTCGAAAAAATGGGATGGCTACATGCTCCGTGTACGGAATTAAGTATGGGAATGTCTCAAGATTATGAGATTGCAGTCGAAGAAGGCGCTACTTTTGTTAGGGTAGGCACAGCATTTTATGAAGGGGTGTATGATGAGTAAAATTTATTTAGCATATGGTAGTAATATGTGCGTCGAACAAATGGCTCATCGTTGTCCTGAAGCAAAATTGTTAGAGGTGACGGTTTTACCTGGATTTCGCTTGGCTTTTACAGGGGCGCCTAATCGTTCCTATGCTACTATCCAAAAAGATGACACGCGTCAAGTTCCCGTTTTATTATGGGAAATTTCGCAGTCTGATGAAGCGAGTTTAGATCGATACGAAGATTATCCTAATTTTTATGAAAAGGCTGAAATTGAATTAAACGGTCAAGTGGTCATGTATTATTATATGGTTGAACAATATGGCTTAGGTCTGCCTTCCGATGAATATTACAATATTATCGCAGCAGCTTATGATAAATTTGATTTCGATAAAACAATTTTGGAAACGGCACTTAAAGAAAGTCAGAATGTTATAAAATCATAATTAATTAAACCTTTTGCCTAAAATAGAGTGAGGTGAAACGACAAAAGTTGGGTTTTAAGCTAACTTTTTAACTCACTACATCGGCGAAAGGTTTTTATTATGACTAGCTGAATATTTTTCTAGCCGACAAGATATTTATATATTTAATTCGCCTTAATTATGGTACGATATATTTATCATAGTTGAAGGAGCGTGCGCACAATGGTGGAGACAATTCAATTTGGTTACGGTAAAGAGCCAGCTACACTTAACTTAAAATTATTAAATCGTCATGGTATTATTGCGGGTGCAACGGGTACTGGAAAAACGGTTACGTTAAAGGTTATTACTGAGCAATTAAGTGAAGCAGGTATACCAGTCTTTTTAGCTGATATTAAAGGAGATTTAATGAGCCTTGCCCAAGCGGGGAATGGTGAGGTTGATCCCGAACGGTTAGCCACTACTCATTACAATCATTATGAAACGGCTGAGTATAGTGTGGAATTATGGGATGCTCTATCAAAACAGGGGATACCATTACGGATGACAATCTCTGAAATAGGACCGGTTTTATTAGCTCGTATTTTAGGTTTGAATGAGATTCAAACAGGTATACTGAATATTGTTTTTGCCGTTTCGGATGCACAAGGTTTATTATTAATTGACTTGATGGACTTACGGGCAATGTTAAACTATGTTTTGGAAAACGCGAGTGAATTAAGTAAACACTATGGTAATATCGCTTCTTCGTCAGTAGGGGCTATTTTACGTTCCATTGTGGTATTGGAACAACAAGGAGCAGGCGCTTTTTTTGGTGAGCCTGCCTTAGAACTAGAAGATTTAATGCGCGTAGATAGTCAAGGACGCGGGATTATTAATGTGTTAAATGCTGTAGCATTGAGCCAACAGCCTACTTTATATGCGACAGTTTTATTAGCAGTTTTAGCAAATCTTTATGAAACATTACCAGAAGTGGGTGATGTAGATAAACCCAAATTGGTCTTTTTCTTTGATGAAGCGCATTTAATGTTTAATAAGACACCGGAAGTTTTATTAGAAAAAATAGAGTTAGTGGTTCGCTTAATTCGTTCAAAAGGAGTAGCGGTCTTTTTTGTCACCCAAAATCCATTGGATATCCCAGATCGAGTGGCTGCTCAATTAGGCAATAGAATTCAACATGGGCTACGAGCATTTACGCCAAAAGAGTTAAAGACAGTAGCAGCTGTTGCTGATAGTTTCCGTCAAACAGAAACGGTCGATATGGCTCGTGCAATCCAAGAGCTAAAAGTAGGTCAAGCAGTTGTCTCAACTTTAGATCAAGATGGTACACCTAAAGTAGCGGATATCGTGACGATTTGGCCACCTAAAAGTCATTTAGGGACAATTGATCATTCGGTCTTAGCTAGCCTATTAAACAATTCAGAGTTAATGCCTAAATATGAAACACCAATTGATCGCGAAAGTGCGCATGAAATGATTAATGCCCAAATAGCAGCCAAAGAACAAGCTTTATTAGCTGAAGCAGAACGGGTAGCCAATGAAAAAGAAATGGAACGTTTGAAAAAAGAACAAGAACGTGTGAATAAAGAACAAGCTCAAGCCGCTAAAAAGCAGGTTGCTAAACCTAATAGTAGTTATCGTCGTAGTGATTCACCAATGGATCGTTTAACCAAAAATTTAATGAGTTCAGTGGGTCGTGAATTAGGACGAGCAATATCACGTGGTTTAACTGGTATCTTAAAAAATAAATAATGGTGGTATGGGCAAGCAGTAAAATAACGCAGGAATTTTCACTTCGTCTGCCCACTCCGCGCACAGTTGGGCATTGGCAAGCAATAGAGAATGATCAGATTTTGCTTTGTCTGTTCCCCAGCGCACAGTTGGGTAGGCCACAAACATGTCGAAAGACGTCGTTTGAGACCACTCAAGCACTTGCGATTTAAATTAACTCGTCATAAATTGATTGAATTTATAAAATGTTTGGCAAGTCACAAAAAACAATTTATTGCGCCTTATTAGGTCGTTTTTAACGGTCTAATAGGGTGCATTTTAAATGATAATAGTAAATGAAATGATAATCGCTTTAGCTATGAATACATGAAAACACAAAATTTTCCTTGAAATAATTTGCAATATTCCATTGTAATTAAATTAAAACATCGGTATACTACACAGAGTTGAAAAGAGAAAGGGGTAAACAAATGAAAAATGATATGACCAGTGGCAATCCACTTTCAAAAGTTATTTTATTTTCCATTCCATTAATTATTGGGAATGTCTTTCAGTTATTATATAATATGGCCGATACTTTTATCGTTGGTCGAACTATGGGAGTTGAAGCACTGGCTGGAATAGGAGCAGCGGGTAGTGTGTCATTTCTTATTTTAGGTTTTACCCAAGGGTTTGCAGCGGGGTTGTCCATTCCGGTTGCGCAAGCGTATGGTGCTAGAGACTATCATAAATTGCAACGCAGTGTGTTCTTGAATTGGGTACTGTCTGTTGCGGTATCAGTAGTTTTAACGCTCATCAGTTTAGTTGTTTTAAGACCCTTATTGGAATTTATGAATACACCAAGTAATATTATTGAACATACTTATGATTATTTAATGATTGTATTCGGCTTTATGATTATTACTGTCTTCTACAATATGTTAAATAATATGATGCGTTCCTTAGGGAATAGTCGCACGCCTTTGTACTTTTTAATTGTTGCAGCGATTATTAATATTATTCTGGATTATGTCTTTATCATTTATTTTGGTTTAGGTGTAGAGGGAACGGCGATTGCAACGGTGACCTCTCAATTCGTCTCGGTATTATTATGTTTATGGGCGATTCAACGTAGCATGCCCATCCTGCGTTTAAGAGTCAATGTTGGGATTAAGAAGGAAGAATTATGGTATCATATTCAAATTGCTTTACCAATGGCCTTTCAGTCATCAATTATCGCTTTAGGAACGATTGCTGTTTCAATGGCTTTAAATATATTAGGTGCTGAGGCAGTAGCAAGTTTTGCAGCAGCGGGTAAGATTGACCAAGTCGTAATCTTAATTTTAATGTCATTTGGCGTTTCGATGGCTACTTATGTCGGTCAAAACTTTGGTGCGAAAAAATTTGATCGGATACGTGATGGTGTGCGCTCAGTAGCGATATTATCTGTCATCGTGGCGATTATTTTAGGGGCAGTATTGTTTGTGTTCGGAAAAGATTTTGTCGCTTTCTTTGTTAAAGGTGATGATCTTTCACAAATAATAGCTTATGGTGATACTTACTTTAAAGTGAATGGTCCTTTATATTGGGTCTTAAGTTTATTGTTTATTTACCGTTATACTTTACAAGGATTGGGAGATAGTAGAATCCCGACCTTTGCTGGCTTTATGGAGTTAGTAATGCGTGTCGCAGCTGCCTTTATTCTAGGGGATTTAATTGGTTTTACTGGTTTAGCATTATCTAGTCCACTAGCTTGGATTGGTTCAGCTGTTCCTTTGATGTACACTTACTTAAAACGTAAAGATCATCTCGATTTAATGAAAGCCATCTAATGCTATCGTTTTGCCTAATTATCCGAGACAGTTTTATCTAAATATATAAAGAAACGTAACCTCCGTCAGATTTTAGCCAATGATGGAGGTTTTCGTAATTATTTAATACATTTTCATAAAAAACCAAAAGTAATCATGAAAATTTGTTATACTATGATTATCTGTTTTTTTAGAGGAGTCGAAAATATGAAATTAGGGGAACGTACGTTAAAGATTGTCGTAGCAACGATTTTTGCCGTTATTCTTGCCCAATGGTTACAATTGGAAAATAGTTATGCTGCTGGTATTATTGCGATACTGAGTTTATTGGATACACGGACCGATACATTAAAGATTGCGATTTCGCGACTTTCAGCAAGTATGATAGCTTTCGCAATTGCATGGGTATTATTTAGTTTTTTGGGCTACAGTGTCTGGGTATTTGGTCTATACTTACTCTTTTTTATTCCAATTTGTTACACCTTTGGTTTTCAAGCAGGGATTGCACCGGTATCCGTGTTAGTGACACATTTTATTGTTGCTAAAAGTGTGGGGATTGAATGGATGATTAATGGCGGGCTGTTAATGATTATTGGCACCGGAATGTCATTATTACTGAATGTATGGATGCCGTCTCAGATGACGAAGTTAAATCAAATGAAACTAAATGTTGATCATGAAATGAAGGGAATTATTAAAGGGATGGCAGTCAGTTTAAAGATGGTTCAATGTGACGTTACAGCCATTCAAAGAAGAAGTAAAGAATTAGAAGTTTATTTGGAACAAGCCCAACAATTAGCTTTACTTGAATATAATAATCAAATTTTCCAAAAAAATAGTTATCACATTGATTATTTAACAATGCGTAAAACGCAATTAAATATTTTACGCGGATTAATTGAGATGTTGCCGAATATTCCTTTAGCAGTGGATCAAGGGTTTAAATTATCACAATTACTGGCGATAACAGCCGAACATTATGATGAGCAAAATACAGTAATAGAGTTAATTGAAGGCGTGGCCGATTTATATCGTTATTCTCGTCAATCACAATTACCTCAATCAAGAG
This sequence comes from Globicatella sp. HMSC072A10, assembly GCF_001811625.1. Taxonomy (NCBI): domain Bacteria; kingdom Bacillati; phylum Bacillota; class Bacilli; order Lactobacillales; family Aerococcaceae; genus Globicatella; species Globicatella sp. HMSC072A10. The sequence goes on from NZ_KV805739.1 coordinate 15,678, forward strand.
CGGAATTTGAGGCACGAGCGATGATTTATGCCTTCTTAATTGAATTTAACCGTTTCTTAGAAGTAAAATATGAGTTTTATCAAATGAATCAAGGTAATATAGCGATAAACTCCGCAAGAGATTAAAATTTAATAAGTTTTTTGTTAATAAAGATTAATATTAAATTGATTATTTAGAGTATGCTTGTTATAATTCTTTAGGTACATAGAGAAGAGGTAGAAAGATGTTAAAAAAATTTAGAGCGATTCTATTGTTAATTATATCGATATTTTTAGTCGCTTGTAGACAGGAAGAAACTATTACTTCCACTAATCCACCCTTATTAGTGGGGATGGAGGCAGGGTATCCTCCCTATAACTGGACCCAATCAAATAATAGTAATGATGCCGTTCGTATTCAAGATTCACAAGATTACGCCAATGGTTATGATGTGCAAATCGCGCGTAAAATTGGTGAAGCATTAGACCGTGAAATCATTATCGTTAAAACTGAATGGGAAGGTTTATTACCAGCGATTCAATCCGAAAAAATTGATTTGATTATTGCTGGGATGTCTCCTACACCTGATCGAAAAGAAGTGATTGATTTCTCAGACTCTTATTATGATGTGCAATTCGCAATGGTAACCAAGAAAGACTCACCTTATGCACAAGCAAAATCAATCGACGATTTTGGTGGGGCTGTGGTGACAGGACAATTAGGGACTTTACATTATGATTTATTAAGTCAAATTCCGAATGCAACGGTAGATCAAGCGATGAAGAGTTTCTCTGCGATGCGGGTGGCTTTACAATCTGGTAAAATAGATGCCTATGTATCTGAAATACCTGAGGCTATTTCAGCCACTGATGCTATTTCTCAATTTACCTATGTGGTGCCAGATCCTTCATTTGAAGTTTCAGCAGAAGATGTGCAAATTGGCATTGGGGTTAAAAAGGGTCGGGAAGAATTATTAACACAAGTTAATGAAGTCTTAGCTGATATTTCCTCAGAAGAACGTGCAGAAATTATGAACCAAGCGATTAAGGAACAACCATCCACTGGTGAATCTGACTTCTTTGGTAATGTTTGGAATATCTTTAAAGCAAACTGGCCAGCATACTTACGTGGTACCATTAATACGTTGGTTATTTCTTTAACAGGTACTATTATAGGTTTATTAATTGGATTATTAGTCGGGATTGTGCGTACGATTCCTAAAGCTAAAACTAAACTACAAAATGGTTTATTAAAATTTGCTAATGGGTTCTTAAATGCGTATATTAGTATTTTCCGTGGAACACCAATGATTGTGCAAGCGATGGTTGTCTATTATGGAACATCTATTTTATGGAATTGGAATTTAACACCACTTAGTGCTGCCTTCTTTATTGTTTCAATCAATACGGGGGCTTATATTTCCGAAGTCGTGCGTGGTGGTATTTTGTCGATAGATAAAGGACAATTTGAAGCCGCACGAGCAATTGGGATGAGCCATTGGCAAACGATGAAGGAAGTCGTCATGCCACAAGTTATTCGTAATATTTTACCATCAGTAGGGAATGAATTTGTGATTAACGTCAAGGATACGTCAGTCTTGAACGTTATTTCAGTCAATGAATTGTATTTCACTTCAAGTACCATTGCTGGTAATAGTTTCCGATATTTCGAAACATTCGTCATTACGGCCATTATTTATTTTGTCTTAACAGTCACCATCACGGCCATTTTGCGTGCGATTGAAAATAAAATGGATGGACCAAAAGAGTTTGTCTTAGTTGGTGGTAATCAAGAGCAAGTAAAAACATTAAAAGGAGAATAGCAAATGACAGCAATTTTAAAAGTGAATCATTTAAGTAAATCCTTTGGTGAACGTGAAGTCTTAAAAGACATCCATTTTGAAGTTGAAAAAGGGGAAGTAGTGACCATCATCGGTTCATCTGGTTCTGGCAAGTCGACTTTATTACGCTGCTTAAATTTACTGGAAGAACCAAGTGGTGGCGAAATCATTTATCGTGATGAAAATGTTTTAGGACCTAAATATGATGTGAACGCGTATCGTACGCATTTTGGAATGGTCTTTCAATCATTTAACTTATTTAATAACTTAAATGTATTAGAAAACTGTACGGTAGGACCTTTAAAAGTATTAAAGGAGCATCCTGCTGAGGTAGAAAAACGTGCCAAAGAGTTTTTAAAACAGGTAGGGATGGATAGTTTTATCAATGCGCGTCCAAGTCAATTGTCAGGTGGACAAAAACAAAGGGTAGCGATTGCTAGAGCATTAACGATGCAACCGGATGTTTTATTGTTTGATGAACCGACATCGGCATTAGACCCCGAGATGGTAGGCGAAGTTTTGCGTGTGATGCAAGAATTAGCTCATACTGGCTTAACGATGATTATCGTCACCCATGAGATGGAATTCGCTCGTGAAGTGAGTGACCGAGTCGTCTTTATGGATTCTGGCGTGATTGCCGAAGTCGCTCATCCAGAAGAATTATTCACCAATCCAAAAGAAGAAAGAACAAAACAATTTTTAGAGAGATATTTACGTCATTAAGCTCGGAAGTTTTAACTACATTTTAAGTTCAGGGGCTATATTAATAATATCAAGTGACATCCTCATCTCTCTCCAATAACAATTAATTGTCACTTGAGATATACACAACATTTACCGACAGTTCTCCTCCCAAGGACTGTCGGTTTTTATATGTGAGAGTTTAGATTTAGCTTTTTTAAATATTCATCGCTATTTGTTGGAATAAAAAAATACTGTCCTATAATGATTCAATTAGCTTATAAAGCTGTTGAACAAATAGGGCAGTATTATTTATTTTTATTACAGTTCGTAATGAGGTAAGAATTCTTTTAATTGATCAATATCCTCTTGAGTCGTTGACCAACTAGTCGCAAATCGAATGACGATATGATTTTCATCAAGGGTTTCCCAAAAACCAGTCGTTACAATTTCAGCAATTTTTTCATAATGATCTTTAGTAACAACAACGAATTGTTGATTAGTTGGCGAAGCTAAGTAAAATGGATAATTTTTTTCTCGTAAAATGACTTTTAATTGCTCCGCCATATCGATAGCATGTTCTCCTAATTTTAAGTATAAATCATTCGTGAAGAGTGTATCAAATTGAATACTTAGCAAACGACCTTTAGCAAGCATCGCACCAAATTGTTTAACGCGAGTATTAAAACGTTTTGGCATATTATTTTTTGTGAAAACAACGGCTTCACCGGCTAAAGCGCCGACTTTGGTACCACCGATATAAAAGACATCGACTAGTTTTGCTAGAGTAGCCAAGTCAACGTCGGTCTCATTTGAAGCTAAACCATAAGCCAAGCGAGCCCCATCGACAAATAGTGGAATGTCAAATTCTTTACATAGAGCCGAAAGCTCTTCTAATTCTGCTTTTGAATATAAAGTTCCGTATTCCGTTGGATGTGAAATATACAGCATTCCAGGATAAACCATGTGTTCTTGGTTACCATCGGCATAGAAAAACTCAATTAATTGGCGAACGTCTTTTGCATTTAATTTACCTTCATATTGAGGGACAGTTAAGACTTTATGTCCAGAATGTTCAATGGCCCCGGCTTCATGCACGGCAATATGACCAGTATCAGCGGCAATCACACCCTCATATGGCATTAACATGGTATCAATGACAATTTTGTTAGTTTGTGTACCACCTGTGAGTAAATAAACTTCCGCTTCTTCTAATTGACAGGCTTGTTTAATTTTCTGGCTAGCTGATTCAGTGTAGGGATCTGTCCCATATCCAGCTAATGGTTCGAGATTAGTTTTGACTAATGCCTCTAATACTGTTGGATGTGCTCCTAATATATAATCACTTTGAAAATATAACAATTATATCCCTCATTCCTTAAATTTGGTGTTATTATATCAAGTATTTTTTGTAAATACTAGTTTTTTTCTTTATCATTTATTTCTATTTTCTTTACTTTCGTAATTGCAAATTTACAGTTTCGTCATAGCCAAAATGTTATTTAATCTGAGTTTCCAGATAATTAATTGAGGCTGGGTATACACCTGATAAATTTAGTCAGGTTTTTATTCGTTAATGAAAAGCGCAGTGGTTGAGTGGTGTCAAACTGCGTCTTAAAGTAGCTGGGAATAATCTTGAAAAATTCAGTCAACTTATAGCACGATAATGAAGATCGCAGTGGTTGAGTGGCCTCAACCTACGTCTTAACGTAGCTGAGAACAAGCTTGAAAAATCCAGTCAAGTCATTGCTCGAAGTTTAAAAACGCAGTGGTTGAGTAGCCCCAACCTGCGTCATAAAGACTTGTTTGAGGCCTACTTACTGTGCGGGGGTGGACAGGCGAAGCGAAAATTAATCGATTTTCTACTTCTGGCCCACTCCCAATTTTAAGACCTTTACTTAGTCGCGTTATCGTTCGCTTCTTTAGCTTCAATCGCTTCGTTGACTGTAGCAGCTTCAATCGCTTCTTTAGTTTCAATCACTTCGTTGACTGTAGCAGCTTCAATTGTTTCTTTGGTTTCAATCGCTTCGTTGACATTCATCGCTTCGTTCGCCTCATTAATTTCAACAGCTTTGTTGGCTTCATTAGGATTTAACGTTAAGACAATGCGTTCGGCTGTTTTACTAGGAATTCCTAATGAACGAATTTCTTCTAAACTCGCCAGCTTAACTTTATCTAGTGATTTAAAATGTTTTAAAAGTTTAGTGCGGGTCGCAGGACCGACACCTTCAATTTGTTGTAGTTGAGAAGCGATTTGGCTTTTACTACGAACTTGTCGATGATAACTAATGGCGTAGCGGTGAACTTCTTCTTGAACGCGTTGAATAAAATGAAACACTTGACTTCTAGGATCAACATCCAATACTTCTTCCGTGTAGCCATCCATTATCGCTGCTGTTTTATGATGATCATCTTTGACCATACCGGCAACGGGAATCGCTAGGCCCAGTTCGTTTTCAATGACGTCACGAGCAGCCCTAATTTGAATTTTGCCTCCATCCATTAACACTAAATCGGGTAGGGGAGCATTTTCTTTTAAGAGTCTGGTGTAACGGCGTCGAATGACTTCTTGTGTCGAAGCAAATTCATTACTACCTTCAACGGTTTTAATTTTGTATTTGCGATATTGTTTGCGATCGGGTTTACCATCGGTATAGACAACCATACCACTCACCGCATTGGTACCTAAAATGTTTGAATGGTCAAAGGCTTCGATTTTATAAGCTTGTGGAATCTTTAATAATTGAGCTAAATCTTCAACTGCTTTGGTGGTTTTTAATTCTCGCATTTCAATTAAGCGGAATTTTTCATCTAAGGCAATTTTACTGTTTTTCTCACATAACTCTAACATGCTACGTTTTTTGCCTCTCAATGGCGTCGATACGGGCATTTCTAATACTTCTTCAAGTAATTCTTTGTCAATATCACTTGGAACTAATACAGCGCGTGGTTTCATTTGAGACTGTTCTTTGTAGAAACGGGCGATGAAGGTCGTCACTTCTTCTTCTGGTTCAGCATAACTTGGAAAAATAGCGGCTTCTCGTTTTAAAATAGAACCTTGTCTTAACATAAAAACTTGAACCGATAACCATCCCTTATCTAAGGTATAGCCAAAGACATCCATATTATCATAGTCTTGACTCATCACCGTTTGACGTTCGATTGTGGTCTCAATATATTTTAATTGGTCGCGGTAATCTGCTGCCACTTCAAATTCTAATTTTTCAGCTGCTTCAGCCATTTTAACTTTTAAGTCTTGTTTAATATCATTCACATTGCCATTAAAAAACTGTTTAATTTTATTGATTTGGGCTGCGTATTCTTCTCTGGACACTTCATGATCACAAGGGCCAATACATTGTCCTAAATGATAATAGAAGCAAGCTCGTTTTTCATTTTTACCACAGCGACGTAAGGGATAAACTTTGTGTAAAAGTTGTTGAGTGCTTGTGGCCGCCCCCACATTAGGAAATGGACCAAAGTAAGTAGCACCATCTTTACCTACAATATTGGTTAGAATTAATTGCGGGTGACGCTCATTGGTAATTTTGAGATAGGGATACATCGTCCCTTCTTTCAATTTAATATTATAAATAGGTTGATACTTTTGAATCAGATTGATTTCAAGTAGTAGCGCTTCTTTATTACTATTCGTGACGATGGTCTCAAAGTGGTGAATATCGGCTACTAATTTAGTTGTTTTCGTATCATGAGCGCCTCTAAAATAAGAACGAACTCGATTTTTTAAGTTTTTAGCTTTCCCGACATAGATGATTTGGTCATTTTTATCTTTCATTAGATAACAACCAGGCAGGTCAGGCAGTAAAGATAATTTTTGTTCAATGCGATCACGAATTTCTTTCGCACTTAATTCTTGTTCACTCAAGATCGTCAACTCCTTTCTTGCACTTATCTATTATACTCTATCCCCCTTTAAAGCGCTAATTGATTGTTTAAATCTTACCCGATTTTCACTAGAATATGCTATAATTGTACTATTATCTTGAGAAGAGAGGGATACAATGAAATTTAATGACTATCCATATGAGCGTCCTAATTTGGACCAAGTAAAAACAGAGTTTATGCAACTTGTTACTGCTTTAAAAGACAGTGAGACAGCTGAAGCGGCGTATGAGGCCGTGCGTGGGATTCAAAAAATTCAAAACACGATTGATACCCAATATAACTTAGCCCTCATTCGTAATTCCATTGATACACGTGATGAGTTTTATGAAGCAGAAACTAGTTTTTGGGATGAAAATATGCCCGTAATTAGTGAATGGGTCAATGATTTTTATCGTGTGATTTTTGAATCAAAATTTTTAGATGATTTAAAAGAGAAA
>NZ_KV805739.1:22620-34100 GCF_001811625.1 Globicatella sp. HMSC072A10
ATGATTTAAAAGAGAAAGTACCCGCAACATTTTTCCAATTAGCTGAAAATAGTTTAAAAACATTCGATGTGAAAGTGATTCCTTTATTACAACAAGAGAATAAATTATCAACAGAATATTCTAAATTAATTGCTTCAGCTGAGATTGAATATAAAGGTCAAACTTATAATTTATCTGGTATGAGTCCCTTTACACAATCAACAAATCGCCAAGAACGTCGTGAAGCAACTGTTTTAGTGAGTGAATTCTTTGAAAAAAATCGTGATGAATTTGATCGCTTATATGATGAATTAGTGAAAACACGTGATGCGATTGCGAAGGCATTAGGATTTAATGATTTTGTTGAATTGGGCTATTTGCGTATGAATCGCTTGGATTACAATCGTAAAGATGTTGAAATCTATCGTCAAGAAGTTTTAAAACATGTAGTACCCTTAGTATCAAAATTGTATCAACGTCAACAACAACGATTAGGGTTAGATGCGTTAAAATCCTATGACTTAGGTTTTGAGTTTGAAGACGGTAATGCTAAACCTAAAGGAACACCGGAAGAAATTTTAGCCAATGGTGTCAAGATGTACCATGAATTGTCACCAGAAACCGGTGAATTCATTGACTTTATGGTGGAAAAAGAATTATTAGATTTAGTCACTAAACCTGGTAAACAAAGTGGTGGTTATTGTACTTATATTCCAGATTTTGACTCACCGTTTATTTTTTCTAACTTTAATGGTACTTCAGGCGACGTGGATGTTTTAACGCACGAAGCGGGACATGCTTTTCAAGTCTATTCTTCTCGTTGGATTGAAACACCAGAAGTGGTATGGCCGACTTATGAATCTTGTGAGATTCATTCGATGAGTATGGAATTCTTTGCCTATCCTTGGATGGAACTATTCTTTGAAGAACAAACCTTGAAATACAAATATAGTCATCTATTTGGCACGTTATCATTTTTACCATATGGTGTATTAGTCGATCACTATCAACACGAAGTATATGAGCATCCAGAAATGACTCCAGCACAACGACGTGCCACTTGGAGAAAACTAGAAAAAATGTACAATCCTTGGAAAGACTATGATGGCATTGAACTATTAGAAGAAGGTGGATTCTGGTTCCGTCAAGGACATATCTTTAATTCGCCATTCTATTATATTGATTATACACTGGCACAAGTATGTGCTTTACAATTCTGGAAACGAAGTCAAGTTGACCAAGATCCGCAAGCGTGGGATGATTATTTAGCGATTTGTCGAATTGGTGGTACTCAAAGTTTCAAACAAATCGTGAATACTGCCAACTTATTGTCACCATTTGAAGCGGGAAGCTTAAGTGGGATTGTTAAGGAAGCGGACCGTTATCTAGAGAATATTGCGGAAGCAGACCTAGTAACGCCACAAGATGATAGATAATGTTGTTTAGCACTTTAATGCTTTTAAGTTAATTACAAAAAATTTTATTGCGCAATAATAAACGAGCTAAATGGCTTCTTTGCAGAAGCAATCGAAACAGTGGTTAAAATTTGCGACTAACAGCCTAATTTTTAAGTAAAATAATCCATTTAATCAACACAGGTTGGCGAGATGTTAAGCTCATTATATATTGATTTCACACAGATTATTAAGACTTTTTTGGTAAGATAAAGCAATTTTATTCGAAATTTAAACCATATTATTTTTACCTTTGTCCTTTTTATGTTATAGTAAAGACATATGAGGAGGAATTTAAACTTATGATTATAGGATTACCAAGAGAATTGAAGGCAAGTGAAGACCGAGTTGGTTTAACGCCAGCGAACGTTAGTGAATTAGTGAATGCTGGACATCAAGTCTTAGTCGAAACCAATGCCGGAGAGGGATCTGGCTTTTCAGATGAGGAATATACAAAAGCAGGAGCGGAAATTAAAGCGACTGCTGCAGAAGTATGGAAAGCTGAAATGGTGATTAAGGTAAAAGAGCCTCTTAAAGAAGAATTTGATTATTTCTATGAAGGTTTAATTTTATTTGCTTATTTACATTTAGCACCAGAGTTAGAATTAACACAAGCGTTATTAGATAAAGGCGTTATTGCGGTTGCTTATGAAACAATGGCTCATGAAGGCACATTACCTTTATTAATGCCAATGTCAGAAGTAGCTGGACGTATGGCTGTACAAATTGGGGCTAATTTCCTTGAGAAAAATAACGGTGGACCTGGTATTTTACTAGGTGGTGTTCCAGGTGTTCGTCGTGCGAATGTTACGATCATTGGTGGGGGAGTTGTTGGTTTAAACAGTGCCCAATTAGCTTATGGTTTAGGCGCAAATGTAACGATTTTAGATGTGAACCCACAACGTTTAGCAGAATTAGAACAAATTTTAGGCCATGGTGTGCAAACATTAATGTCAAATGAAGCTAATATTCATCGTGCAGTTGTGGATTCAGATGTTGTAATTGGATCTGTTTTAATTGCTGGTCGTCGTGCACCAGTATTAGTAAAAGAAGAAACAATTAAACAAATGCGTGAAGGTTCTGTCTTAATTGATATCGCCGTTGACCAAGGTGGTAACTTTGAAACAACGAGCCATGCAACGACACATAAAGATCCAACCTATGTAAAACATGGTGTTATTCATTATGCTGTTGCGAATATTCCAGGGGCTGTTCCAAGAACATCAACCATCGCATTAACGAATGCAACCTTACGCTATACGAAACAAATTGCTGGTAGTGGAATTGAAGAAGCATCTCTTAAAAATGAAACCATCATGACCGGTATCAATACTTACCGTGGTAAATTAACATCTAAAGCAGTCGCAGACTCACAAGATAGAGAATTTACAAATATTTTAGAAATAATTAAATAGAGAGCTTTTATCTTAAAGCAGTGAGCGAGAAGTATGAAACACTTATGTTTCGACTTCTTGCTTTTTTGCATCCAAAATATTATAAAAAATATTTATCATCAGAACGGTTTATGATAGAATAGAAAGGTATTAGTATTTTTTATAAGAGGAGGCAAGGAAATGGTTGAACTGATTGCAACAGTTGAGTCACTCCAACAAGCTGAAAACCTATTAAATGCAGGGGTAGATATTCTCTATTTTGGTGAGGACCGATTCGGATTGAGATTACCTTACTCCTTTACTCGTGAAGAGCAACGATCGTTAGTGGCTTTAGCTCATCAGAAAGGTAAAAAAGTTAGTATTGCGGTGAATGCAATCTTCCATAATGATGGAATTGAAAAAGTTCCTGAATATTTACAATTTTTAAAATCAATCAATGTGGATACGATAACGGTGGGAGACCCAGGAGTCGTTCAAATTATGAAAAATCCTGATTTATTTATACCTTATCGTTATGATGCGCAAGTGATAGTGACAAGTAGTAAATCCATCAATTTCTGGGCTAAAAGAGGAGCGGTCGGTGCGGTAATCGCTCGTGAAGTACCGCGTGATTCTTTAGAAATATTAGCGCGTGAATCGTTGGTTCCGGTGGAATTTTTAGTTTATGGTGCGACTTGTATTCATCAATCTAAACGTCCACTACTGCAAAATTATTATAATTATATCGGCAAAAATGAATCAGTGACACGTGATCGAGGCTTATTCTTATCCGAACTACGTAAACCAGAAAGTCATTATTCTATCTATCAAGATAGCAATGGTACACATATTTTTGCCAATAATGATGTATTGTTAGCGAAACATTTACAAGACTTAGTCGATATGGGCGTCGCTCAATTCAAATTAGAAGGTATTTTCTCGCCAGGAACTAATTTTGTCAAAATTGCGAAATTATTTGTTGATGCGCGTGATCAAATTGAAGCTGGGACATTTGATGCAATAGCCGCTCAAAAACTAGAAGAAGATGTGCGAACTTTACATCCAGCTAATCGTGGTCTTGATACAGGATTCTTCTTATATGAACCTGGATTTGTGAAGTAGGAGGAATAAGATGCGAACTATTACTAAAAAACCTGAAGTGTTAGCACCAGCTGGTACTTTAGAAAAATTAAAAACAGCTATTCATTATGGAGCGGATGCAGTTTTTATTGGTGGAGAACAATTTGGTTTACGCAGTCGTGCGGGAAACTTTGATTTTGATGAGATGTCAGAAGCGGTGCAATTTGCTCATAAACGCGGAGCGAAAGTTTACGTTACAGCCAATATGGTTACTCATGAGGGGGATGAGCAGGGAGCCGATGAATTTTTCCGTCATCTAAGAGATATTGGGATTGATGCAGTGATTGTATCTGATACCGCTCTAATGCAAATTTGTGTGGATGCAGCGCCTGGTTTACCAATTCATTTATCCACTCAAGCTTCAGCTGCTAATTATCAAAATTTAAATTTTTGGAAAGACGAAGGATTAGAACGAGTGGTCCTTGCGCGAGAAGTTTCCATGGAAGAAATTAATGAAATGAAAGAACGTGTCGATGTAGAAATTGAGGCTTTTATACATGGGGCAATGTGTATTTCTTATTCTGGTCGTTGTGTTCTTTCGAATCATATGGAAAACCGTGATGCCAACCGTGGTGGCTGTTGTCAGTCTTGTCGTTGGAAATATGGCTTATTTGATATCGCCATTAATGGTGACCGTCAGATGGTGGGTGCTGGTGAAGAAGGTATTGAAGAAAAATTCTCTATGAGTTCGGTCGATTTAGCGATGATTGAGCATATTCCGGATTTATGTGAAGCAGGCGTTGATAGTTTAAAAATTGAAGGACGCATGAAATCCATTCATTATGTATCGACTGTCGCAAATGTTTATCGTGCGGCTGTTGATGCTTATTGTGCAGATCCTGATCATTATGAATTAAAACAAGAATGGGTTGATGAATTATGGAAAGCGGCTCAACGTGAATTAGCCACTGGATTTTACTACAGTACTCCTTCAGAAAATGAACAATTATTTGGTAAACGTCGTAAAATCCCTCAATATGGTTTTATTGGTCAAGTGCTAGACTATGATCCAGTCACTCAAATTGCAACGATTCAACAACGCAATAATTTTAAAGTTGGTGATGATATTGAGTTTTACGGACCGGGTATGCGTCATTTTGAACAACATTTAACGGAATTATGGGATGAAGAGGGAAATGCGATAGAAGTGGCCCCTCATGCTATGATGATTTGTAAAATTAAAGTCAACCAACCAGTTGAAAAATTTGATATGATTCGCAAACGTAAATAATCGCTAAACTTATTGAGCAACAAAAAAATCCCCTGGTAGCTACTTAAAAGTTAACTACTTTAGGGGAGATTTTTGCATTTAAATAGAAAATACACTGTAGTACCATTAGCTGATCCTATAAAATTCGATGAAGTCGGACCCTTTATAGGAACTTTTTGTGATTTACTTTATAATCAGTCGCATCAACTCTATCATTCGCCTCAAACTGATATGCTATTGTTATTTTTCTACTTATTATTTTTTTGTTGGTCTTTAATTTTTAGTTGAAGTTTAGCATAAGTACGGTTAATGTAAGGCATTAAGAAGTTATTTTCTTTAATCTCTGCAATTAACTGTGCTTTATTACAAAATTCTGCTGCTTTAGTAAAATCATCTGCAATGATTGCATTATCAGCCAACAATAAATATAATGAATCGATGCTTTGTAAATCTTTTGTTTGAGCAGATAGATGAACCGCATTTTCTGCATAAAAATTGGATTCCATAATCTTTAATAGATAGGAGTTTGAACGTGCAAGTCCAAATAAAATTTTAATTTGATAGTGTAAAAAATTTGTTTTATTTTCAACTAATTTTAGTGCTTTTTCAAAATATTCAATCGCTTCATTATAGTTTTCTAACGAAAAATAATACTCAGCAACCGAATTTAATAAATTAATATGAAGTTCAAGGTCACCTAGTTCTGGTCGATTTTTATTTTCTAATATACTAATCGCCTGTTCACAATTTGCAATTGCTTCCTCGATAAGATTATAATTATTCGCTAAGATGATGGATTCAATCCATAGTTTATAAGTTGAACTGATTGGAGAAAAGCTTGCATCATTCACCACTTCTTTAAAGAAATGTTCGAGAGCTAAATATCGATTTTCTTCAATAAAGGTATTTATTTTTTGTTGAAATTTTGGAATAGCAGAAGTAATATTATGGCCAACATCATCCGCTTCACCAATCAAATAGCCAACCGTTACATCGAGTTTTTGCGCAATTTTATGTAAGATTTTAATATCAGAATCAACTTCATTTTTTTCGATTTTGGAAATCAGTCCTTGACTGCAAATATCTTTCGCGAGATCTTTTTGTGTCATATTTTTTTGGAGTCGTAGTTTTTTTATTTTTTCCGCATAATTAATATCCATTTTGATGTTCCTCCATCTAGTAATGTCAACTGAATTATATCGAAAAAACGCTTTAAATAGCAAGAGATTAGGCTTTTAATAGGTCATAATGAGATGGAACGAAATACGAGAGGCTGGGCATAAACTTGATAAAGTTAGTTAAGATTATTGTTCGTTAATTAAAAGCGCAGTGGTTAAGTGGCCTCAAACTGGCGTCTTTCGACTTGTTTGAGGCCTACTCAAAAGACTTGTTTAAGACCTACTCAACTGTGCGGGGGTAGACAGACGAAGCGAAAATTATTCAATTTTCTACTTCTGGTCAATCCCTTGTTTTGGTTGATACAAAATTCGTAGAAAGTACTAGCAACCAGCGTCTTTTGTACCTTATTAATGACTATTGGGAAGGTGAGTAGGCAAGTTAGGGAATATCATCATAATAAACGGCTTTTATTGGTTTTATTTACCTAAAATCTTCTGGGTATTAGCAAAATGCAATTTAGCTGTTTTATCTAATATTTTAGGACCAAATTGTTTTACTAAGCGTCTTCCAATTTGATCAACATTTAAACCGGCACCGGATGGTAGGACGGTGTTGTAAGGTTTACCTAATTTGGTTAGCGATTCTAGAAAGGCAGCCCGTGCAATAATAGAAGCACAAGCAACTGCTAAGTGATGACTCTCGCCTTTTTTTTCAAAATAAATTTTACCTTTATATGGATTTGCTTCCTTTTTTAAATATTGATAATAATTTTTTTCGCTAGTGAATTCATCAATTAATATACCTTGTAATTGATTTTTTTCATTGTCTGATAGCTTGGCTATTAATTTTTGTATAGTAAAATTATGTAAGGAGACTTTGATGGCATTGGCATTACGTGTTTGATTGGCTTCATTGTATTTCTCAGGAGAACATACGGTTAAATGATAAGGCACACATTCTTTAATTTGCCAAGCCAGCTCGATAATTTGTTTATCCGTCAATAATTTTGAATCTTTAACTCCTAGTTCTTTCATTAACGGCTGCTTTTCTTTCGGTAAATAGACGGCACAAACGGTTAAAGCACCAAAATAACTGCCATTTCCTACTTCATCACTCCCAATGATCGTCCAATCAGCAAAATCATGAGGTAAATGTGTAGTGGCAGCGGTTTTTGACAATGTTGTTTTTTGACTGGCAGTTCCCCAAATAGCTGCTTCATTTTCGGCACCATTACCTTGAAAAAGAACTTTACCACTTTGATACGCGGTAATGACAATGCCGTTTTTTTTGGCACGGAAAATACTATAAGGAACTGGAGACTGCATATAATGTTGATAATGTGTTGCCATTTCCTTAATTTTTTCAGGACTTAATACGAGTGTTTGACTAGACAATCGAATCCCTCCTTATTTATAAATGCTCTTTTATTATATCATAGGGTTAGTAAAGATTGAATTAAATATGAAACTTCTTAGAAAACGTGCAATAAACGCTGTTTTCTGATAAAATGTAGTGTATATTAAATACTACTATAGCAGAAGGGAAGAAGATTGTGAGCGAGAAACGTCGTTTTAATGTGACGATTGCTGGGCGACCTTATACAATTGTTGGTGAACGTTCAAACGAACACATGGAGGCAGTAGTTGAATTAGTGAATAATCAATTAAGTCAATTATCTGGATTAGCCCCTCAGTTATCTATTATGGATCACAGTATTTTAATGGCAGTCAATGCTGTCAGTGATCAACTCGTAAAAGAAGCTAAAATTATGGAATTAGAAGCAGAGCTTGAACAGTTAAAATCAGCTCCAGCATCATCTAAATTAAATGCTAATATTCCATATCGAAAATAATTTTAAAGAGGAGGCTGTCTGATGTTAACTTTTATAATTTTAATTATCTTAGCCTATAGTTTTTATACCGGATTTAGACGTGGTTTAGTAATGCAATTGGTGCAATTGTTAGGTTATGTTATTACTTTTATCTTAGCTACCAAATATTTTGAACCCTTATCTCAATATGTCGAGATGATTATTCCATTTCCATCCGTTCAGCAAAATACTAATTTGATATTTTATGATGAAGCACAAAGCTTTTTAGTAGACCAAGCATTTTACCGCGCTGTTACTTTCGTCGTTATTGGGTTAATCGGTTGGTTATTGACGAAGTTTTTAGCCGTGTTTTTCACTAGAATTACTTATTATAATGTTTTAAGTATTGTTAATTATATTGGTGGTGGCTTAATCAATCTACTGATTACTTTTGTCATGATTTATATCTTTTTATTTATTTTATCGTTAATTCCAATTGAGTTTATTCAACAACAGTTTGTTGATAATCCACTCGCTTATCGCATTGTTGCTGATACGCCTTTTCTATCAAAATGGGCGGCAGAAACGTGGTTAACGGTTAATCCTTTTGGATAAACAAATGATAAGGCTGGACAAAACTTTAAAAATTCTATTTAGTTCATCTGTTTATTTTATAGCGCAGTGATAAGTGGTTTCAAACTGCGTCTGAAAGAGGCTGGTCATCGACTTAAAAATTCTATTTGGTTCCAGCTGATTATTTTATAGCGTAGTGGTGAGTGGTCAGACGAAGCGAAAATCAATCGATTTTCAACTTCATGCCCACTCCTTTATTGTCTTTTTGAAGGAGAGTGTCCAATGAGTTCCAATACAAAAATTTATGAAACATTAGAATTCGCTAAAGTACAAGCACAAGTACAACAATATATTCAAACAGAATTAGGGAAAGAAAAAGTACAAGCCATGCGGATTAGTGCTGACTTAGATCAGCTTGAAGAATGGCAATTAGAAACTGAACAAGCATTAAGTATTTTAACACAACGTAAAGTCATGCCGATACCTCGTTTAAATAATTTAGCACCGGCTTTAAGACGTTTAAAATTAGAAGCCAGTTTAAATGCATTGGAGATTGCACAAGTAGGTCGTCTGTTAAAAACGATTAAACAATTAATTACTTTTTTTGACGAATTGGCTGAGGATGATAAAGTTTATCCGGCTTTATCAAAGTGGGTCGACCAATGTGTTCATTTGCCTCAAATTGAAAAATTAATTGAACAATCAATTACTGAAGAGGGGAGTGTATTGTCAACTGCTTCCACCGAGCTAGCTTCAATTCGCCGTCAACAAACACAAACAGAAGAACAAATCCGTAATCAATTAAATCAATTAGTCAAATCAAAAGCGAGTCAACTATCCGATACCTTAGTGACCATGCGTAATGATGTGTATGTTTTACCGGTTAAAGCAGAATACCGTAATCAATTTGGCGGCCGTATTCATGACCAAAGTAGTACGGGGCAAACACTCTATATCGAACCACAAGCGGTAATGGTTTTAAATCAAAAGCGGGCTGAATTAATAGTGGCTGAACGTAAAGAAATTGAACGAATTTTGATGGAAATATCAGTCGAATTGATGCCGCATTATGAATCTTTAAAACACAATCAATTAATGGTTAGTGAATTAGACTTTATTCAAGCAAGAGCAGAACATGCTCGTGCGTTCGAGGCAGTAAAGCCGAAATTTTCAGTGGATAATCATGTAGCATTGTGGCAAGCGCGTCACCCCTTAATAGATGCTAAAGATATTGTAGCCAATGATATCATTATCGGCGAAGAGTATCGTGCTTTGATTATTACGGGACCTAATACCGGTGGGAAAACCATTCTCTTAAAAACGCTGGGTTTACTACAAATGATGGCGCAAACGGGATTGCATATTCCAGCTGATCGAGGAAGTCAAGTGGGTGTCTTTGACGATATCTTTGCAGACATTGGAGATGAGCAGTCGATCGAGCAAAGTTTATCGACGTTCTCGAGTCACATGACCAATACGGTCCGTATTCTAGAACAAGCGACTTATCAATCGCTAGTACTATTTGACGAATTAGGTTCAGGTACTGATCCGCAAGAAGGGGCCGCTTTGGCAATGGCGATTTTGAATTATTTCCGTAAAGTCGACGCGACGGTCATGGCCACTACACACTATCCTGAACTCAAATTATATGCACACGATACGCCAAAAACTATCAATGCCAGTATGGAATTTGATGTCACGACATTATCGCCAACTTATCGTCTATTAATTGGTGTGCCAGGACTTAGTAATGCTTTTGATATTTCTCAACGATTAGGACTACGAGCGGATATTTTAGAAGAAGCACGTGGAGGTATTGACACTGAAACTCAGTCCGTCAATGAAATGGTAGCGAATTTAGAACGAGAGCGTCG
Source organism: Globicatella sp. HMSC072A10 (assembly GCF_001811625.1). Classification (NCBI taxonomy): domain Bacteria; kingdom Bacillati; phylum Bacillota; class Bacilli; order Lactobacillales; family Aerococcaceae; genus Globicatella; species Globicatella sp. HMSC072A10. Next base: position 33,153 of record NZ_KV805739.1, read on the forward strand.
CGAAGCTGAATTAGCCCATGAAGAAGCCTTAGAACAGCTTGCTTTAGCTGAACAACTTCATAAAGACTTACGAACAGAGTATAATCGTTGGCTAGAGCAAAAAAATCAAATCGTTGAAAAAGCTAAACAAGAAGCGAATGAAAAAGTAGAAGAGGCTAAAAATCAAGCAGAAAAAATACTTCAAGAAATTCGTGAGTTGCAATTAGAACAAGGTAGTCGTGATAATATTAAGGAACATGTCTTAATAGATAAGAAAAATGCCTTTGATGATTTGAAAATGCCAGAAAACCTTAAGAAAAATAAAGTACTTCGTCGTGCGAAACGTCAACGCCAATTTCATGAAGGCGATGATGTCGAAGTCATTTCTTATGGACAACGAGGTACCATTGTTGAACAAACAGGCGCCGAAGAGTATATTGTCCAAATGGGTATTCTGAAGATGAAAGTAAAAGCTGATGAATTAGAACCATTGGATAAAGTGGAATCGAAAGTAAAAGTGAACGTTCAGCGTAGCGCAGGTCCGAAAGTACAAACCACCTTGGACTTACGTGGTGAACGCTATGAAAATGCCTTACATCGCCTAAGTCAATATTTAGATAGTGCCTTATTATCGCATCACCCAATGGTGACCATCATTCATGGAAAAGGAACAGGAGCCCTCAGACAAGGGGTTCGTGAAGCTTTAAAACGCCATCCACAAGTCGATCATTTTGAATATTCAGCGCCGAATGCTGGCGGCAATGGTTCAACCGTGGTCTATTTTAAATAATTAAGCCAAGTCAAAATTATCACTCAATATTAATAAAATAGCTTATCGATCAATTTTGAGCGCTATTTCTCATTAGGTACTATTTTTCGCTGACGCACATCAATTTTAGATTAAAAAACGAGCAACCTCTCAGCAATAAAGAGTTTGCTCGTTCATTTGTGCGCCCAGCATGGGCGTTA
>NZ_KV805740.1:0-10514 GCF_001811625.1 Globicatella sp. HMSC072A10
TTTTTCTCTTGACTTATTACCACTAGACTTATTATAAACGAAAGAGTATTGATGATATTTTTACTACTATATAAGTCCTATACATCTTCTTTTTGTCTTAAAGATTCTCTATATTCAAATGCTTCAGGTTCATCATAAAAAGTAACTGTGTTGTTAAATTTTTCATGAACTACTCGTTTTATTTCTTCTAAATCAACTTTATAAAATTCTTTTCTTTGATTAACTTTATTAATCTCTTTGTCCTGAAAATGTCTGTGTAAAGTAGCTTCTAAAGTAGGAGCATCTTCGCTAAATATTAAGGCATGAACATCAAATTTAAACGGAACAGAAGCGCTCCCTAATTCATTGATTCTGTCCATTGGTTCTAAGCGTCTAGTCATTCCAATTTTGTATATGTTTTCTCCGAAAGAACCTATGTTTGAAATAATATATACGAAACCTGCTCTAGTATTCGATTGTCTTAGTTCTACATTTTCTTTATCTGCTTTTAGTTTATTAATTTGTTCTTCAAGTTCTTTGATTTTGTCTGCATATATGTTTCTTTCTACATCATTATTAGCACGACTTAAATAGTCTAGCATTTTTTTCATTTCATTGTTGAATTGAAGTTCCTCTTTTTCGATTTTCTTTTTAGCATCTTGAAGTTCTTTTTCAACGCGTTGTTGTTCTTTTATTTCTTCTTTTTGAGCTTTAAGCAATTCTTTTTCTGCCTCTTTTTTTACTTGAAATTGATATATTATAGATAAATGTTCTAGCTTTAATTTTAAATAACTTTTATCTAAAGAAACACCATCAATTTCAAATAGTTTGTTCAAACTCTCGAAGGAAGTCATTATTTTTTTTCTGTACGTGTCGATTGTTTTTGAAGTTACATTACTAATATAGTAATCTGCTTCTGTGTTGAAAGCTCTTAATATTTGTTTAATTTGTTTATTAGTATCTGCTTTTTTATATAATTGTTTTGTAACTATTGCCTGAACAGCTTCTTTTTCTTTAAGTTTATGTATTGCTAAAGTATTCTTAATTTCATCAGATGTAACTGTAACATCGAAGTTCACGAATGTTTGATTAAATAATGATTCGTCATAATTTTCTTTAATGAAGAAACTGATTTCTTCCTTTTTGGCATTTAGTTTGTCGATATCTTCAGATAAATTTGTTAAAGCAGTATTCTTCTCAGACTCAATATTATTAAGAATCATACTTTGTTTATTCTTTAAGGATTCAATTGTATTGTACTCAAACAGATATTTGTCTAATTTTTCTCGGTTAACTATCGCGTATCTTTTGTTTTTTAAAAAGAAAAGGATGATACCAATAATTACAGGGACTCCATAAATCGGCCATAGAACAAAACACAGTGCAATAAATCCGTCTTTAAAATAAAAAGGAACTTTTTCTTCCATGAATTTCCTCCCAAATTTATAATTTATATTCCACTTTAACAGCCTTGCCAATTATTCGTGCAGGGTTGTTTTCGTTAATTATATACGGTGCGTACTTCTCATTTAGTGTTTCAAGTAAAATAGTATCATCTAACTTACGCACTCTTTTTAAAGTAGCTTCGTTATCTCCGTTCACGATAACAGCAGCAATTTCACCGTTTTCAACATCTGGTTGTTTTCTCAACATGACATAACTGCCATCAGGTATCTTAGGCTCCATACTGTGGCCTTTTGCTTGCAGGAAAAACAAATTGCCTTTTGGAAGATCGTTGTTAAATACTTCTCGATATTCGGTGACATTTTCATCAGTAAGAATAGGTTCACCACATGTTATATATCCTAATACTGGAATTCGAACAATATCGCCAACAGGGATAGGATTTTTTGGAATATCCATTCCGAGCAATTCAAGTGGAGATATTTCAATAACTTCCGATAGTTTTGCGATTTTATCTCGTTTCATATTTTTAATGTCGCCTTTTTCCCACTTGCTAACAGTGGCTTTGGTAACACCAACACGTTCAGCGACTTCCTCTTGAGTGAGATTCTTTCTTTTGCGAAGCCATTTGATATCGACCATTTTTTACACCTCCTTATTATATATATCGATAGTATCATAAATGATACAAAAAACAAACGTTTTTACGATTAAAGTATCGTAAAGTAAATTTTTTTAATGCTGTTTATTTATGTTAGAGTCAATTAAAAATGTTTTATGAATTTAAATTGGGTAGCGATCGGTGCTATCTCATCTTTTTGCAATTTCTGTTGCAACATTTATGGGCGTTAAAGATAATTTACTAGAAATATTAATTAAATCCATATAATGATAAGGTGACAGTTCGAATGCAGTCAGTGCTATTTGAACAAAACCCAACAATAGATTAAAGACGCTCAAAATTGATTAAGAAACGTTTTTAGCATAAAATAATAATAGATTGGGATTGGGCAAGAAGTAGAAAATCAAATGATTTTCGCTTCATCTGCCTACCCCCGCACAGTTGAGACTACTCAACCGCTACGCGATAAACTAAATAGATTAGATCAAAAATTTTTTGAGTTTATGCCCAGTCGCTACACTCGTGCTGATTTTACATTGTGTTATTGTCTATTTTCATCATTTTTAAGATGCATTTTTACGTGATCAAACTTAAAACTAAAAAGTATTGACTCATGACTGATTTATCATCATAACATCTGATATGATGTTGTGTATAAAAATCAATTAATATCTTACAGAGAATAAAAAGAACAGAAGAGTATTGCTATATTATTAAAGGAGATGATTTTTGTGAATAAAGCAAAAGAAGTTGAGAGATTAAAAGAGTTAGAAAAAGAATTTAGTGAAATAAATGCTACTTTAGCAGAATTGGATAAAGTCTTACATAAGGTAAAAAAACAAATGCCAAAGATTAAGAAATTCGATAAGTATTATAGTAGTGAAGAATGGTTTAAGCATAGAGAGATGCTTGATGAGGGCTATTTTGATGAGCTCGAAACAACTGCCATTTTAGGAGAAGACTACCCGTATGACACCTTATTTGCCATTAGAAATCAAGCGATTGAAATGTTAAAATTAGCTACAAAATTATTGACGTGATTAATTGAGTATGGGCATTTATAAATATCAAATTTTGATGAGACGATTCAAACCTAAGTAAATAGTTCTCTTTTTAGAATGAGGAGTTTATCCTACATAGGTAGTTGCTTTTCTGCCACTTAATTTTTTTGTTTAATCTATAAGCTTAAGTCAGTTGGTTTCATCCTATTTATTTTGTTATTTGCATTTAATTAAAATTGAATTATATGGATTATACATCTCAAAATATTATGATAGTTTTGTCGCTATGATATCGTTTTGAGATGTTTTTTCTATAGTTGTCTTATTGTTCTACATGACTGAATCGTCGTATTGGGTGCAGGTTCATTACGACCTTCCGCACCATATTTATGTTTTTGATTAGGAGATTTAGATTACCTAATTCTTCAATTAAGTAAAATACAACTGATGAATTGAAAGCTATAGAATAGATCCTCTACCAATAATAAATAGTAGCTCTATATTTAATTATAAAATGAGTTAGGTTCACAATTGAGATAGCTAATCTAACTATATAATTTTATTGTTCACGACTAAAACTATCATAGCGCTAATTTTATTATTCATTTTAGCTACTGTATAATAATTATCCCAGACTTAAAAAGGGCAAAAGCGAACTCTAAATTTTTTACGATAACTTTTTAAAATAGGATTAATATTATGGAGACCCAAGCAACAAAATTTATATATGGCTTTTTGTATTCTCAGATTTTTTCTAAATTGTCCTACTCATAATCTACTTCAACAATTTACAAAATTATAATATCATATTTTTTTTTATTAATCTATCTTAACATTACCGCCTCAGCGCATTCCCACATAATTCATCTTACCATCACTTTCCCATAAACCTGTCAATTCTCAAACCACATCTCTAAAACACGAACATTATACTTGAAGAAAGATTAAGAGTTCATTAAATTAATTGAATTCAATTTTATTATCTGTATGATAGATACGTATCTTAATGATAGGAGGATTTATTTGAAAAGTGTTCGTTATTTGTGGATGCTTCCGGCGATTATTGTTTTAATCGTTTTTATGGGCATTCCTCTAGTTAATTTATTAGTTCCAACTTTGTCAATGCACGGCAATCCATTGTCTAATTATTTGACATTCTTTGAGAGTAACTATCAAGTGAAAGTTTTAATACGAACAATTAGAGTGGCGACTATCGTGACTCTCATTTGTGCCTTATTAGGGATACCGACAGCCTATTATATTTCAGGGCTTTCTAAAAAATGGAAGAGTTTATTAATGGCTGTCACACTGTTTCCATTATTAACAAATTCGGTAGTGCGTGCTTTTGCTTGGATTAATATCTTAGGGCAAAATGGTATCATCAACAAACTTTTGGTATCTACAGGAATTTTAGATCATCCACTGGTGCTATTAAATACTGAATTCGCCATTATTATTGGTTCAGTTTATTTGTTTTTACCAACGATGATTATTTCATTAGTTGGTGTGATTGACTCCATTGAGCCAGAGACTTTAGAGGCGGCTGCAACTTTAGGTGCTAATCCTTTAACGGTATTTCGTAAAATTATCATTCCTTTAAGTATTCCCGGTACGATTATTGGCAGTATCTTAGTTTTTACGGGAACCTTGACGGCCTATACGACTCCGCAATTATTAGGTGGTAATAAAAACATGTTACTTTCGACATTTTTACGCCAAAATGCGTTGACTTTAGGCAATTGGGAGCTAGCTAGCGTTGTAGCTTTCATTATGATTTTGATTACATTAGTGGTCAATAAATTGCTCGGCCTTTTAGCCAAACGGGTCGATAAACGATTGGTAGGTGAAGCTTCATGAAAAATAATTGGATGATTCGACTGATTGCGATTCTTGTTTTCTTATTTTTAATGATTCCCTTATTAATTATTGTGGTAACTTCTTTTGGTGAAGCCTCTGCTATTCAATTTCCTATTTCTGGTTTTACCTTTGATTGGTACAGAGTAGTGTTTGAGTCTGAAGCCTTTATGAGTAGCTTTTATGTTAGTTTAGGTGTTGGTTTAGCAGCAACGTTACTCGCGATTATCATCGGTGTGCCTGCTGCATACTTGTTAGCACGTTATTCATCCAAAACCAATGCTTTTTTAAATGACTTTTTCTTATCACCAACCTTGATTCCAGGTATGGTAATGGGGTATGCGATTTTTCAACTAGTAGTAGTGAAATTTCAGTGGTCTGTCTTAACGAGTCTCGTGATTGGCCATTTAATTATTAGTTTACCTTATGTAATCCGTTTAGTTGGTTCAAGTTTACAAAACTTAGATTATTCAATTGAAGAAGCGGCGTGGACTTTAGGTTACACCAAATTTCAAGCCATTACCAAAATTGTTTTACCGAATATTTCTTCGGGAATTTTTGCAGCCTTTATGTTGGCTTTTATTAACTCTTTTAATAATATTCCAGTCAGCATGTTTTTAACGGGTCCAGGTGTGACGACTTTACCGATTACAATTTTAAATTATATGGAATTTAATTATAATCCAGCTGTATCAGCGATTTCGACTTTATTGATGCTGTTAACCGTTGTTTTAATGTACTTGATTGATAAGACATTGGGTCTATCATCGATTGTTTAGAAAGTGAGGAACCCAATAACATGACTTATGTAGAACTAAAGGATATTGATGTGTCCTATGATAATAAAAAATATATTTTAGAAGACTTAAATTTAGCGATTCAGAAAGGAGAGTTAGTCTCCTTATTAGGCCCAAGTGGGTGTGGGAAGACAACAACCTTACGTGTAATGGCCGGACTAATTGAACATCAAGATGGTACCTTCTCAGTTGATGGTGAGAATTTAAATCAAGTACCAGTTCATAAGCGTCAGTTTGGCATGGTCTTTCAATCGTATGCTTTATTCCCACATTTAAGTATTTATGATAATGTCGCTTTCGGGTTAAAACTTAAAAAAGTGAACCCAACAATCATCAAAGAAAAAGTGACGGACATGTTAAAAGTATGTGGTTTAGAAGGACTAGAACATCGTTTTCCGAAACAATTATCTGGAGGGCAACGTCAACGGGTAGCATTGGCACGTGCTTTAGTCATCGAACCAAAATTATTATTATTGGATGAACCTTTATCAAATTTAGATGCCAAATTACGAGTTGCAATGCGTTTAGAAATTCGTCGCTTACATGAAAAATTAAATATGACCACTATTTTTGTAACGCATGACCAAGAAGAATGCTTTTCAATTTCAGATAAAGTAGCCGTGATGAATCAAGGTGTCATCGAACAATTTGACACGCCAGAACAAATTTACAATTATCCTAAATCACGTTTTGTTGCAGAATTTATCGGTTTTGAAAACTTCATCAAAGTAACCAAAACTCAAGATGACAAATTTGTCGATCAAGCGGGTAATACTTATTATGTTGCTTCGATGCCCAAAACGGAAGTATCAAGCGAATGCGTCTTGGCCATTCGACCAGAGGAAATAAAAATAGTAGAAAATCAAGTAACAAACGATAATCATTTAACTGGTACGATTACGGTGCGGACTTTTATGGGGAAAGGCTATCAATATGAGGTAGCGACTTCAGCAGGAAAACTGTTAGTCAATGACTTTTCAGATAGAAAATTTGAGACTGGGGCAGAGATTCAATTGCTCTTGCCTCAAACTAAATTACTGGCTTTAATGCAATAATTAAAAAAATGGAGGAAACAAGATGTTAAAAAAATTAGTGATTTCAGCGTTATCTTTTGGGATGTTAGGAGCTTCGTCTTTAGGTGGATTAACTACAGCACAAGCAGAAGAAAATAAATTAGTGATTTCAACTTTTGGTTTAAGTCAAGATCAAGTTGAAGCAGTGGTTATGGATCCTTTTGCGAAAGCTAATGCGGATGAAGTGGTTCTAGAAGTAGGAAATGCATCAGAACGTTTAACGAAATTAAAAAATGACCCTAATTCTACGATTGATGTGATTGAATTATCGCAGTCAAATGCAGATCAAGGAGTTAAAGAGAGTTTATTTGCACCGATTACGGAAAAAGAAGTGCCGAATATTGCGAACTTAACCGACGGAGCAAAAGAAGTATTTGAACGTGGAACGGGTGTTCCTTATGCAGTAAATAGTATTGGGATTGTTTACGACAAAGAAGCATTAGGTTTTGAAATAAAAGAATGGGCAGATTTATGGAAGCCAGAATTAGCAGGTACGATTGCAATTCCAGAAATTTCAACAACTTTTGGTCCGGCAATGCTTTATTTAGCAAGTGACTACAAAAAGGTAGAATTAGAATCAGATAAAGGTGAAGCGGCCTTTGTTGGTTTAGCAGAATTAGCTCCAAATATAGTTAAAACATATTCGAAATCATCTGAATTAGCGAATATGTTCCAAGCAGGTGAAATTAAAGTTGCGATTTTAGCAGATTTTGCTTATGGTATGGTGAAAGAAGCAAATCCAAATGTTGAATACGTTGTGCCAGAATCAGGTACTTACGCTAATTACAATGTTATTAATGTACCAGCAAATGCTCAAAATAAAGAACTGGCTTATAAATACATTGATTGGAGAATTAGTGAAGAATTATTAGTTCAGACTGCTGAAGCATTTAATGAAGCACCGGTTAATAAAAATGTTGAATTATCTGAAGAAGTAGCAGCCCATAAAACTTATGGTGCGGTTGCGGAACGTGCAAAAACAATGAACACTCAATTCATCAATGAAAATATGGCTGAGTGGTTAAATCTTTGGAATGAAACTTTAAACTAATCATTTGATTGTAAGTGCATTTGAAAAAAGAATTGAAATCAATTATAGATCAAGCGCATTTTGATTAAATTGTGTTACATTAAAAGGTTGAGGAAGAACGATTTTTGTTTTGACTCAACCTAATTTGTTATCGGATATCAATAGTTAGAATGGAGGAAAAGATGCAGACTTTAATTTATAATGCTCGTGTTTTAACGATGGATAAGGAATTTACGGAGTATTATCCAGGTTATGTATTAATAGAAGATGATTATATTTTAGATGTAGGGTTACAAGAAGAGTTATTACCAGAATGGCATCAATGGGTGACAGCAACTGGGGTTAAAAATAAAGGCATTCGCCTTATTGACGCTCAAGATGGCATTGTGTTACCCGGCTTGATTAATGCACATACCCATGTCGGCATGATTCCATTTCGTTCTTTAGCCGATGATGTGAAAGACCGCTTACGTCGTTTTTTATTTCCTTTAGAAGCTCAAATGTCCAAAGAGTTAGTACGTGCTAGTGCGCAATATGCTTTAGCTGAAATGTTATTAGCGGGCATTACTACATTTGCGGATATGTATTATTTTGAGGATACGATTGCGCAAGTGACTGCTGAAATGGGCATGCGTGCTTTATTGGGAGAGACCATTATTAATCATCCGACTTGTGATGGTGATGAGGAACCCTTTTATGGATTAAAAGTCGCACCGAAATTTATCGAAAAGTGGCAGGGAAATACATTAATTACTCCGATATTAGCACCACATGCACCGAATACTAATAGTGAACTAACTTTAACCGAAATTAAACGTTTGTCAGAATATTATGAAGCGCCAGTGATGATGCATGTTGCTGAAATGGATTATGAGATGCAATATTATGCTGATGAATTTAATATGACTCCAATTGAATACTTAAATAAAGTAGGATTACTAAATAATCATTTATTAGCAGTCCACTGTATTCATTTGACTGAACAAGATATTCATTTGATTCGTGAAAATGAAGTAAAAGTGGTTCACTGTATTGGAGCGAATACAAAGTCAGCGAAAGGTTTTATGCCTTTAAAACAATTATTAGAGGTAGGTGTACCGGTTGGATTAGGAACTGATGGACCTAGTTCAGGAAATACTCTCGATTTATTCCATCAAATGCGTTATATCGCTTATTCTCATAAGACTGTCAATCAAGATCGCAGTGCCTTTCCTGCTCGAGAAATTGTTCAATTAGCAATCAATGGGGGAGCGGAGGTTTTAGGATTAGCAGAAAAAGTTGGCAGATTAGTACCGGGGTATCAAGCTGATATCATTATTGTAGAGACACAGTCGGTCAATATGTTTCCTGTCTTTGACCCCTATAGTGTTTTGGTTTATTCAGCTACCGCGTCGAATGTTTCAGATGTTTGGGTCGCAGGCGAGCATTTAGTCGAAGATAAACAATTGAAAAGATACGATTTAGCGACCATTCGTAAACAATTGGAAGCCAATATGACTGATTTTAAAGCAGCAGTTGAAAAAATTGAAGCTCAAGCAAAACATTAAACAGATTTTCGGGAGATAAGAAAAAGAGTAAATAGCTTAGGAGCAGAAGACGACAATCATCCGTTATTTGTTTCGTCCGCTAGTTCTTAGTGAAAAGTTAAAACAAAGAGTAAATTCTTATTGCTACACGTTACCCATTTTAGTAAGTCTGGATAGAAATGATTAAGTTTCTGTCCAGCTTTTTTGATTTATGCTATACTAAAATCGAAAATTGAGGAAAGGAGGACTTTTATATGAAAAAAATTACTGGAGGTTTCAAAAACAATTAAAGCCTCGATAAGGAGCATAATATGGTAATAATTAAGGAAATAAATGAACCGTTAGAAAAATCGCAAATAGTTAAAAATATTTTGCAAGAGTTGCCTGAATGGTTTGGAATTGAAGAAGCCACTCAATGGTATATAGATGATGCTAAAACAAGTGAGTGTCTTGTCGCTTTAGATGAGAATGAACCTGTTGGGTTTGTAACACTATCGAATACTAGTGAAGATTGCGTTGAAATTGTCTGTATGGGAGTTTTACCATCCTATCATCGAAAAGGAATAGGAAAACAACTTATGAAAGCAACTGAAAAATTAATGACCGGCCGCTATCACTTAATTCAAGTTAAAACAGTAAATGAAGGTCATTATCAGCAGTATGATGCAACAAATCAATTTTATCGTTGTTGTGGCTTTAAAAAGTTAGAAGTCTTTCCGACATTATGGGATGAACACAATCCCTGTTTAGTATGGGTTAAAGCATTATCGGAATCATTGTCATAAAAGTCAGGATAAAATTTGATTTTCACTTGAAGTTTGTGAATTAATTTGATGAAACTAATTGAAATAATAGTCAATTAATAATATTAGACTAAGTACGAAGGAAATCATAGAATTGCTTGCTGAAAATGAATTTTTGCACCAGATAGTATTATGAAGGACTAAGACAATACTAAATAAGAGGACGACAAAGCCATCAGATATTTAAGGAAAGTAGTAACTATCTTTTAAACTAAATATTGATTTTATACATTAAAAAAATATTTGAGCGAAAATAGGGAGTGGGCATAAACTTGTTAAATTTAGTCAAGTTTATGGGTCGTTAATTAAAAGCGCAGTGGTTGAGTGGTCTCGAGCTGCGACTTAAAGAGATTGGTCCTCAACTTGGTAAATTCAATCAACTTATTGTTATTAAATTAAAAGCGCAGTGGTTGAGTGGCCTCAAA
>NZ_KV805741.1:0-2774 GCF_001811625.1 Globicatella sp. HMSC072A10
TGATGACAGATTTATATCATCAAGCGATTCAATCTTCTTATGATTTTACCACGATTTTAGCGACTAAACAAATAACCAAAAAAAGAAGCCACTATGTTAAGTGACTTCTAACTATTTATTGATTTAAACCGTTATAAATAACATCTAAATTCGTTTGTAAATACTTCAAATAGGTATCCGCGGGTGAACCTTTTTCACCGATTTCGTCGGAATAAACCGGCTCTTCATAAATCTCAACGCCCGTTTCCTTCGATACGGTTTGCATTGGACGTCTATCAACGTTTGATTCAACGAACAATACCGGTGGGTTATTATCTTTGACCCATTGAATCGCTGATTGAATTTGAGCGGGCGAACCATTTTCATCGGTATCAATTGCCCAAATATAACCATGATTTAAGTTAAAAGATTGAGTCATATATTGGAAAGCATGTTCGCTAGCAATAAAGTTACGCTGGTTACCTTCTAAACTGCCCAATTTTTCTTCATATTCATCGCGAATTGCTTCTAACTCTTTAATATAAGCTTCAGCGTTTTCTTGATAGACCACTTCATTATTTGGATCTTGTTCTTTTAAGACCTCTACAATTCGTTGAGCCATTTTTATACCTACGTTAGGATCTGCAAAGGCATGAGGGTTAATTTCTTGCCTTCCTTCTTCATCTTTTAAATATTGTGGTTCTACGTCTTTAGCAACTTCGATGAGTTGTTCTGGTGACTTCTTCACTGAATTAGCTAATTTCATAAACCAACCATTTTCGGATCCTTCTAAGTTTAATCCGTTATAAAACATTAAATCCGCGTCAGTCGCTTTCATAATGTCTTCTGGTAAAGGTTCATATTCATGAGGATCAGTTCCAACTGGAACTAAGTTATAGACTTCAATATGATCTTGGCCGATACTTTCTAACATATCAGTTAAGAGAGAAAAACTTGAAACCACTTTTAGCGGTTCATCTGCATGAGCTGTGGTTGCGATACTTAATCCCATCATTAAAATTAAGTTGATCGCACATAATACTTTCAATAAACGTTTCATTTAATCATACCTTCCTACTATTTAGATAATTTATGAGCTAAACGCCAGACGTAGCCGTTATTAGGTGCAAATAAAAAGGCTAAAACAAACATTACTGTGGCACATAATACAATCGCTGCTCCTGACGGAACGTTAATAACAAAACTAATATACAATCCGACCACTGAAGAAATAACACCAAAAATAGCCGAAAGAATTAACATATTTCGTAAGTTGTTTGTTAATAGATACGCTGTCGAAGCTGGTGTAATCAGTAAAGCAACAACTAAAATAGCACCAACAGCTTGCAGTGAGGCTACAGTAACTAACGTTAACGTCACCATAATTCCATAATGAATTAATTTAGTTGGGTATCCCCAAGCAGCCGCCATTGTTGGATCAAAGGTGGTAATAAGTAATTCTTTATAAAAAGCAACGACTAGAATGATAACAATCACACCGATTACCATCGTAATATTTCGGTCGCTGTCTTGAACCGTTAAAATATTACCAAACAAAATTTCTGTTAAGTCCGTGGCGCTTTGTGCCATTTGAATTAAAATAACACCGATCGCGAAAAAGGATGAAAAGACAATCCCTATCGCCGCATCGCTTTTAATTCGACTCGACTGTTGAACGAGACCAATCAGTAATGCTGTAATAAAGCCGGTGATCGCCGCTCCGATGAAAAAGTTCGTTCCCATCATATAAGAAATCGCCACACCGGGTAAAATTGCGTGAGAAATCGCATCCCCCATTAAAGCTAATCCTCTTAAAATAATAAAGCAGCCTAATATTCCGGCAATGACTCCAACCATCACTGAAGTTGTTAACGCTTTTTGTAAAAACTCATAGTCTTTTACTTGTTGGATGAACTGTTGGATTTGTTGCATCGAAAATACAGTCGACCAATTACTCATTTGATGCACCTCCTCCAACAAATTGGGTAGAGGTTAAAATGCTTTCGCCAAAGGCTTCGGATAAATACTGCGGAGTAAAGCACTCTTCAACCGTCCCATAAGCAATTAATTGTTGTTTAAGTAAAATCACACTATCAAAGTACTCCGCTACTTTACTTAAATCATGGTGAACAATTAATATTGTTTTACCATCTCCTTTCATTTGACGTAAAATTTTAGCGATAATGGCTTCACTTTTAGCGTCAATTCCTACAAATGGTTCATCTAAAAAAATATAACCCGCATCTTGAACTAAAACGCGAGCAAGTAACACTCGTTGAAATTGCCCCCCCGAAAGTTCACTAATTTGACGATGGGAATATTCTTCGAGTCCTACTTGTCTTAAGGCTTCCATCGCTTGGTCTTTTTGCTCTTTGGTGGGAAATTTAAATAACCCTAGTTGACGGTAAAACCCGATAGCCACCATATCTAAAACGTTAATCGGAAAATCATGGTCGATGTTATTCTTTTGTTCGACGTAAGATATTTTCTTTCTTACTTGACTCACATGCTGACCGTCATAGGTCGTTGTTCCGCTATGGGGAAGAATATTTAACATCGCTTTCATTAACGTTGATTTTCCCGCTCCGTTTGGCCCAATAATTCCAATTAGTTGCCCTGTCTTCAATTTAAATGAGACATCATCTAAGGCAAGGAATTTATTGTAGGAAACGGATAAATTATTCGCTTCTATCATATTATTCCTTCTTTCTTTTCTGAAACATTGTTTAGAGCAACCTAAATAATGTCCAGTAAAAAACAATAGAATATTCTATTGATTTATTTGTTTGTGTTTT
>NZ_KV805742.1:0-3237 GCF_001811625.1 Globicatella sp. HMSC072A10
AATTGAGGAATCACTCTTTGAAAGACCTGGAAAGATTTATGTTCTTGAAGTATAATGAAGGTAACGAAAGACGATGGTCTAACGCCCATGAAGCAGTACTCTGTTGAGGCGGTGGGTCATCGTCTTTCTTTTTCTAATATAGCCAATATTTCGTCTTTATACTTTATAAATGATATTTCAAGTACCCTAAAGTCTATCATATAAATATATTCTAATCGGAGGATAAGCAAAAAATTTAGTCCATAAAAGGACAAGGGGAGGCATAAACTTGATCAATTTAGTCAAGTAATTGTTTGTTAATTAAAAGCAAAATGGTTTACTGGCCTCCAACTGCGTCTTAAAGACTTAATTGGGACCTACGCAATTGTACGAGGGAGGCAGACAAAGTGAGAAATATTCGTTTTTCTACTTCTTGCCCACTCCCTATGCTTTCATTAATAGTTCAATTAAATAATTTATTTCTTCATCTTTTCCATCATATGAATCTTCTTCCAGTATTGACAATGCTGCCTTGGCCATTTTCCAAATTGGAATATGGATAATAGGAAATTTAGAATCGTTTTCTAATTGTGATTTCAGAAAATTGATAGATGCTGTGCTGGTATCCCTTTTTTTAACAATATCCTTTATTTTGATACCTTTATCTGATTCTGACATCATTTTCACTTTATCCACCTCCATATATTCGTTTCTTTTTACTATTCATCAAATCTCTCAACCTAATTATATAAGTTTCTTCTATATTATTCAATTTACAAAATTCTATTTAAGCATTATATGCTCTTTCCTCAAAACTCCAATGTTCATCCTTATCCCATACCAAAGGTAATCAATCCACATTTGAAAAAAATCATCCATCGCAATTAAATCTTTAATCACCATTGTTCCGTCAGTTCAAGTTATTGTCGTGATTTTGAACTATATATATCAACTTTTTCATTAATTTTGAGCCTTTACTCTCGAACTTTAAAACAAAAAATTGGCTCCTAGTCCTTTACCACAAACAGTGACAAGCATCAAAATGTAACCTCCTTCCACAAAAAATAAGCCTTTTATAGTCATGCCAGGACTTTTGTGTACAAAAATAGCACTCATCTCGTATTTGAGTAAGTGCTAAATTGCTTGTAAAAATTTAACTTCTTGTCCCTTAGATATATTATCAGTTTTATCTAATAACAGTTCTGTATGTAGCCTATTCCCCATACCAATACCTGTGCCTTTGATTTTATAAAATACAGTTTCGTCGATTGTGAGAAACGCTCCAATAATTTGAATGTCGGGGACAGCTTCATCTAAGCTAATAATTGTACCGAATGGTACTTGTGTAATATCAGCTACTTTCATATCTGGCCAACTCCTTTTCCAAAATTCTAAGTTTCTCTCAGTTTCCTCTTCTTTTTCTTTAGGAATATTATACTCCTCTTCAACATAAAGTAAATATTATTGCGCTTCAATTTCCATCATTGCACGATTTACAGGGCTACCCGTCACACGTCCATCTTTGGATTGTTGAGCATGATAAAGTTCTTCTAAACTGTTGAAATAATTGCTTTAAGTTGTAAAAAAATTAAATCGACACTCAGATTTATAGTAACCGCTATTTGAGGTACTAACTAAACATTTCGCTTCACCATTTGGACCATACTTCTTTACAAGAAAAAGTGACAAGTATAAAACGTCATCTTCATTCCACGATAAATAAGCTTTTTAGCGTCATGCTCAGGATCCATTACTAATAAAAGCATCTGCTTATTCAGAAGCCATATTTGCTATTATTTGATTTGCTCTTTCTTCAGTTATTTCTTCAAAGTCTGTAAAATCATTCATAAAAATATTATTGAACCAGTAATCACTTTCAACCCATTTACCACCAACGTACTTTTCCATTAGATAATTTTTAAATCTAAGGATAAATTTCTGTTGCATAACATCATAGAATTGTGTTTCCATTATTTTATCTCCTCAATTCCTGGTGTGTTTCCAACATGGAACTATTCTTATCATTCTTCTATTGAGTTCTACTATATCATTAGGGTGTGTATTCAAATGTCAAGATTTTCAATTATTTTATGAAGTGAACCATTTTCAATACAAAACTTTCAGATATATGATACTATATTCCAATTTTAAATCCATTTTTTCAACAATAGAATTTATTCATCTTTATAAGCCATCATTCTTCACCTTAATTATAACATATCTTACATTAATCAAAGGTTGTTTTATCAACAATCTAAAATATACTTTGAACAGCAATAATTTTCTTCGCTGAATGAGTTACAGTCATGTCATTTTGAATAACTAATTTAAAAGTTTTCCTTTTAAAGATTCTTTTGTCTGTTACGGAAGTCAAGCCCTAACTTCATAGCTTAAGTTTCTTTCGATCACAACTCAAACAGACAAGCATAAAAATGTAACCACCTTCAAAAAAAATATGCCTTTTATAGTCATGATCAGAACTTTTGTGAAAAATAGTACTCAACAATTAAGGGAATACTTCGATTAATTTACAAAAATAATCTTCGACCAATACCCATCTACCACCTTTTGAAGATCCATCAGTTGGCCTTGGATTAATAATTGGATATAAGTAATCTTCTTCTGAATCATCAACAACTCTTAAATAATCAGGTTCTATCCCTACAACGTCATACACTTGACCATCTGTTAGACAAATAACACCAAACGTCTCTCCTTCATATCTAACTTTTCCAATACATTCCATTTCTTTATAACTATCCGTTTCTGATTGATATACTTTTATCATTTTTTTATCCCCCTGTCTTTTTATCTTCACTAAATATTGCATATTATAACCCTAACGTTCATACCAATGAAAATCAAAAATGTATAATTCTGATTCTATCTTTCCAACAAGTTTACTCCAATCATCAATGTTGCCACCAAACTTCTCAACTAATTTACTAGCAACCCTAAATTTAGTTTTACTTCCTTTTAAACACTTGCGAAAACTCGACTAGAAAGTTGCCAAATCTATATCATTTTTAATCCCTTTTAATCCCTTTTCTAGACAAAATAAAAAACGCTCATAAGGCCACTAAAAGTCTTACAAACGTTGATATAATAGCTTTTTGATGGTTATTACTCAAAGCCATTTGCCGGGATCGAACCGGCGACCTCTTCCTTACCATGGAAGCGCTCTACCTACTGAGCTAAAACGGCACTTAAAATTAAATAAAAAAAGCTCCGCAAGTAGGGCTCGAACCTACGACATCA
>NZ_KV805743.1:0-11637 GCF_001811625.1 Globicatella sp. HMSC072A10
CGCTGGCTAATTTAAACTTGAAATTTGCCATCAACTCGTCCAAATCATTAAACCTTTCATCCAAACTGAATTTTTCCAATAATTGTTGCAATTCATCATATAAAGTACTAGTTATTTATCAATAAAACCCCATCAAAATATTTCAGTAACTGTAAATGATGGGGTTTAAAATTTATGCTAAAATTATTTCTAATAATGGATTAATTATATTGTTTCCTATTGAATAACTTATTAGATTTGATATTTTTTGTTCAATTGTACAATCAGTTTTAATAATCCCATATAAGATTTCTTTATCTTTATTTTGTATTTGTGCTGCCTTTAGAATGTTCAACATCTTCTCAACTTTGAAATTATTCATATCTAAATTATCAGATGTATCAAAGTATATATCAAATTTATTTTTTACATCCATGCTCGTTGTTTGAATTGTACTAATATTTAAACTTTCATCATAATCTATTTCTGCTCTTATATACGAATCATTCTGACATATCGTGGCATCAACTACTTTAACACCATATAACTTTATTTTCCAAGTCCTAAAGTGAGGAACTACTTTGATATTCCCTTCTCCTCCATATATTGAAATTTTGTTGTTAGAATTATCAAATTCAATCAGCGTAGACATTCCTTTTTCTACATTTTCTTTTCCTGTATAATCTTCTAACAGATTAAATTCACCTGAATCGCCACTACCAATAATCAATTCTAAATGTTCCGGATTTTCAATTGAATTGGTAAACTCATCTAAATTTGCAAGAGGAATGATTGAACCCTCTTTCAAAAATAAACCTAATCTTTCAATTGGTCTGAAAATATTTATATTTCGATCTCCACTGTATTTTAGGCCTGACTGCAAGTCATACCAGTTGCCTTCAGGCAACCATATTTTAAACTTCCCTAAAAGTGATTCTTTATCGATTTTTTTTGTAATTGGTGCAACAATGATCTCTGAACCAAAATAGTATTGATTTGGAACATTATAACTGTTCTCATTTTCTGGATACTTATAATACATTGGTTGGATAAGTGGCAGGTTTTTTTTATTCGAAAGTATATTCATGGTGTAAATATAAGGAACAAGCTTATGTCTAATTCTTAAATATTCACGCATTAAATCACCAATAGGTGGACCATAACTCCATGGCTCTTTCATTAAAAATTCTGAGTCCGCACTATGTAATCTGTTTATTGGTGAGAAGACCCCAAACTGAAGCCACCTTAGCATCAATTCATCATCACGTATACCGTGTCTATGTCCTCCAACATCGTGGCTCCACCATCCGTATCCAATATTAGACGCAGTTGCCGTAAAATATGGTTGAAAATCTAAAGAATCCCATGAAATAACTGTATCCCCGGAGAAACCAATTGGATATCTATGACTACCTGGTCCTGAATATCTAGATAAAGTTATACCTAAATTATTATCTTTCTGATTATCATTATAATGGTAATGATTTAATACCCACAATGGATCCACTGACTCATCAATACTATGCGGTCCTTGTTGCCAATCTACCCACCAAAAGTCAACACCTATTTCCTCATTTGGATGATAGATGTGTTTAAATGTTGATTCCATAAATTTTTGTGAATCAGGCAAGAAATCTATGTACTCTTTATTTTCAGTATCAATTTTTAAATCACTAGCCATAACTTCATACATATCCTCAAATGGTCTAATACCTGACGACGGATGTATATTTAATGTTGTTGCTAAATTTCTTTGCTTTAATCTTTCTAAGAACCTTTTGGGGTTTGGAAATAGTTCATTATTCCATGTATAGCCTGTCCATTTACTACCATACTCATCAGGAATATCTACTAAATGCCAATCCATGTCTATCACAGAAACTGAAAAAGGTATTTTTTCATCTTGAAATCTATCCATTAGAGCTACATAGGAGTCCTCTGAATAAGGATAATATCGACTCCACCAGTTACCTAGTGTATATCTAGGTAACTTAGGCTGAGGTCCAGTTAATTGATAAAAATCATCTAATGCTTGAAAATAATCATTTTTATACCCGAATATGTAAATATCTATCTGATTAGATTCTCTTTTTTTATACCAACCATCACTCTTAAAAACCGGGGTGTTTGAATCATCAAGCATACTTATGCCATATTTTGACATAAGCCCTGGTTCTAATTCAACAGCTCCATCTGCGAAGTCAAGTGTCCTTGCAGTCCCACCTAAGTTTTTTGTGATATCTCCATAATGCCAAATTCCTCTATATGGATGGTTAACTTTTCCATTCAACTCAATACTTAGACCATATGGTGAGAACTTTTGTTTGTCATATTTTAGTATTAAGTCATCTGTTACTATTTTTATTCTATTTTCTGAATCATATACCTGAAATTTTGGTGTTTTAAAGTCTCTATTTAAAACCATTTTTGTTTGAGAATCCTCAAATATATTCTCTTCAGAGTATTCGAGACGAATAAGCTTAGAAGTTAATATTGTAAACCTAAATTTATTACCTTGCACAATAGATTTTTTGGGAGCGACTGGATTATATTCCTCGTAATATTTTTTGTACATAGTAGTTCCTTTCTTCTATATCTTATGACAAAAAAGAGGATGATTTTATAACATCCTCTGTAAATATCCCATGAAGGAAGTTAATAAGTTATTTTATTACCCTTCTATTCATCATCTTCATCAAATTCTTGGTTTTCTAAAATGTCATTTACATATACTATCTGATTTTTTGATTCCTCTATCAAATTACTGATATCGTTATGTGCTAAATCATTGTCATTTAATCTTAAAATTACCGACATGATAATAGGTAAATTCGCACCCGCTATTAATTCAATATTATATTCTGATAGCAGTTTTGTAAATTCTTGATTTACTGACCCCCCAAGTAAATCAGTAAAAACAAAAATTTGTTCCTCTTTTGAAAAGTCTTTTAAAGTATCTATGATTTGATTTTCCACGGATTCATTTTCAACATATGCATTGATATCTATAATATCCACAGTATTTGGAATAATATAATCAAGAGTGTGCTTGAATCCTTTCGCTAATTTATGATGTGTAGCTATAATAATTTTCTTCATATAATTATCCCCTATCTAACATTTTTATGGAGCTACACCTAAAACTCCAAAATAAGACCCTATTAAAGAAATAACAACAATTGTGAAAATAATTCTCAAGAATCCCCATTTCTTTTTCTCCATTAACCAGTAAACTAAACCAGTTAATACAACAGGTAATAATGCTGGTAAAATTTGATCAAAAATTCCATCTTGTAATGCAAGCGAAACATCTCCAAAAGCGAATTCAAGTGGTGTGTATACTTTTACTACAGTAGCAATTAAACTTCCCACAACAGTTAATCCCATAACAGATGCGGCTTCAGTAATAGCCGTAAGTCTATCTGCCATATCTGTTATTAATCTTGCCCCAGATTCATAGCCAAGATCAAATAATTTTATACGCATCCACACTAGTGCAATATTCAATACCATCCAAATAATTGCTCCGAGAGGATTACCATCCAATGCCATATACCCACTAATTGATCCCATGATTGTAGGATATAGGACCCATAAAAGTGAATCTCCAATTCCGGATAAAGGTCCCATTAATGATGTTTTAATGGAACGTACTGCATCAAGAGATTCTGTTCCCTGCTGCTCCTGCATCGCAATGTCTGCTCCAACTACAAGAGGTCCCATATAAGGAGTGATATTGAAGTATTCAAATTCTACTTTCATTGCTTCAACATAGTCATCGTCATTAGGATAAATTTTCCGAAGTGTATTCGCTACTGACCAAGCATATCCAGTTCCTTGTAGAGTACCATAATTGACGTTATTACTTCCTATAAACGACCAGCGCCATGCAGCATTTCTACGGTCTTTTTTTGATAATTTATTAGTTGTTGGATTAATATTTTTTTGCTGATTGCTTTTACTCATCAAAATCATCCCCTTCATCCAAATCTGTGACTCCATTTGCAGAAACTACTGCTTTTTGACTTGTTAATCTATTAAATGTATAAATTGCTAATGCAAATCCAATAATTGAGATTGCTAAAATAGGTAGGTGAAGATATGCGGACATCACAAATCCAATTAACAATGCCCATATATATCTACCTGTAGGCATGTATCTCATTAACATTACAACACCAACCACAGGCAACATTCCACCGGCTATATTAAGTCCTTCAGTAACCCATTCTGGAATCCACTGTATAATTGCTTCAACCGCTGTTGGACCAAATACTACTAAAATAATCATTGGAATAAAGGCTTGCATTGCGACAAAAAGTATACTTATAAAGTTTATGCTCTGCATTTTTTTAAATTCTCGTTGCTCTAAATATTTCTTTGATCTTTCAGTAATGAACGAGTTTAATGTTCTTGTTAAAACATCTAAATTTATAGCAAGAATTCCAACTGGTAGTCCAATTGCTATAGAAGATCCAACGTCAATTCCTGTTCTTGCATTTAAATATATTGCAACTACAGTTGCCAAAGCATAATCCGGAACTGAAGACCCTCCTAATGCAGCCACCCCTAAACTCATCAACTGAAAAGTACCAGCTATGTAGAGTGCTGATTGCAAATCTCCCATAACAAGCCCAGCAAATAATCCCACCGTTACTGGCCAATGGTTCATAATTGTAATACCACGATTATCTATCAAAGCATACATAGGTATTAAAATTATCAATATATTTTGTAATAATTCAGACATTTGATTTGCCCCCTTACTTTTATAAGAATTTTTCTAAACTTTCTTCTTTATCACTTGGTGTGAACTGATATGACACAGGAATACCCATATCAGATATTTTCTTCAGATTTGCTAATTCTTCTTGCGTTGCAGCAAAATTCTTAGCATATTTTTTTCTGTCTTCTCTGTCTAACATTATCCCGATATTTACTTTTGGAATCTCAACACCATTCTCTATGAGATCCAATAATATCTCAACATTATTTACCACAAGTAAAACATTATGACTTTCATATTTACCTTGCTTGAAATTATTAACTGCTGTATCTCTATCTATTAATGACATTCCTGTTCCTGCAGGCTTACTTAATCTCATAGCCGCTTTTCTCGGCTCATCAGCAGCAACCTCGTCGTCAACCACCATGATTCTTTTCGCTTTCACCGAACTTGCCCATTGAGTAACCACTATTCCGTGAACTAATCTTTGATCTATTCTTGCTAATACTACTCCCATTTTTCTAATCCTTTCTTATCTCTTGTATATTAAATATTTGACTTCTATTCTTACCGATATTGCTTCCTTCAATACAAAATACAGGAATCTTTTCTAATGAAATCTCTACATTATAGGCATGACCCCCACGATATACATCACCATTATATACATCAATCCAGTCCCTACCTTTTGGCAAATATATTTTCATAGATTTTATTTTCTCATTAACTACTGGCGCAACTAACAATTCACTACCTAACATAAAATTTGTAGTATCTTCCCATGCATTGTTGTCTTCTGGAAATTCCAAGAATAAACCTCTTATTATTGGATAACCATAACGAGTACTTTCTTCATACACACTTAATAAGTACTCATGTAATCTTTCTCTTAGTTTGATTTGATTTGTTAGTATATTTTCTACCTTTTCACCAAATGACCAAATTTCATTTGGACCACCACTTGTTCTTATCCCTCCGCCTTTAGAACCAATTTTTTGTGAATGTGGCTGCCGATCACCATGCATTCTCAAAATAGGACTGAATACCGAAAACTGAAACCACCTGATTAATAATTCTTTAAAAAGATCAGAGTTACTATCTCCGCTATGAAATCCACCAATATCACTTGTCCACCACGGAATTCCAGATATTCCCATGCTGATGCTAATTTGAATTTGTTTTCTTAAAGAACTAAATGAACTATCAATATCACCTGACCAAGCTAAAGCACCATATTTTTGTGAATTAAACCACGCTGACCTAATCAAAATAGGATTTGATGTATTGTCTTGTATAGCTTTTACATAAAAATAAGGATATCGATTTCCAACTTTTTCAAAATCTCCTTCATAGACTAGATACTTAGAGTGATTATATTCTGTCATCTCAGGTTCTGCTTGATCTGCCCAAAAAAGACTAATACCATTATTTAGATAGTTATTTTTTAGAAGCTTTTTGAAAAATTTAACTGTATCTGGGTTAGAAAAATCTAAAATCTGTAAATTGTTAAATAATTTATTTTCACCATTCTTTCCTCTTATTATCATTTTATTTTTGTTATATATATTACAATATTTACTGCTCTCTGAAACTGTTGGCCATAATGAAACCATTATTTGAGTCCCATGTTTTTTTAGTTCTGCTGCTAGCAAATCAATATCTTCCCAATAATCCATATCAAATTCAAAATCACCGTCTGCTGTCCAATGATAATAATCTATAACTATAACAGATAATTTAATACCTTTATTCACGTAATTTTCATATATAGCTTTCACTTCTTCGGTTGTTTGATACCTTAGTTTACTTTGCCAAAGTCCTAATAATCTTTGATCTATCAGTGGAGGCTTTCCAGTCATAGTAGTATAATTTCCTATTATGTCTTTCGGACTATCACCAACAGTGACAATATAATCAATGATTTCAGAATTTTTGCTTTTCCATTTTCTCTGGTTTCTACTAAAGTTTACTTTGCCAATCGATGAATTATTCCATATAAATCCATACCCTTTACTAGATATATAAAATGGTATAGATGTTTGTGAATTTCGGTGCATCAATTCATACGTTCCAAGATTTTTGTTAATATTTTCTTCTTGATATCCACCCATTCCGAAGATTTTCTCATCTAAACTACCTTCAAATATTAAGGAGGACTCACAGATATTATTATTAAAAACGAATTTCCTTGGTGAGACATTCAATGATGACGTTGGGAGTTCCCTTATAGGAACATCATCATCAATACCAACTGTTCTTCTTACGTCACTTTGCTTTCGCGAAAATTCTTCTAACACAAGTTTGTCTTTATGATAAAAACTCAGTTTTTCCCCATCATATATGACTGATAATTTTCCCGATGATAACTTTAGATGTTTATCTTTATATTGAAAATCTAAATAACTAGTAATACCATTTTTATTTAATTCTTTTATGCCATAAATCTCCTGGTTCTTAAAATTTTGATGAGGACTACAGACTACTCTTATTGTATTATCTCCCCATGCTTCAATTTTTAACGTCTGTTTGCTGTCTTGAATAATAATACTATCATGATTTATTTCTACTTCTTTATTAAGGAACATATCTTTGTCACCAGTTTTTTTTATGAATCACTAGCAATTTTTAGTAAATCATTAAAATAATCTGTTGAAGATTTTTTAATAAATACCGGAATACTTTCAATAGGTGCATCTATAATGTAAGATTGTCCACCTTCATATTCATTTTTAGTAAATATATTCACCCATTTTTCTCCGTCAGGGAGATATACTTCTCTTTGTCTATCTTTATAATTCATTATTGGAGCAACTAACATATCTTCTCCAAACATGTAGATATTGTCTTTCTCCCATGTTTGGTCATCTTCAGGAAACTCATAAAACAATGGTCTCATTAACGGTATCCCATCTTCATGAGCCTCAATCATTAAATCATAGATATAATCTCTAAGAGCTTCTCGTATATGTAAATATTTGGTCATAATTTTTTCTGCCTCTTTACCAAATGACCAAATTTCGTTTGGTGCTCCGGTAGGCATCGAACCTCCACCACTATTCGATAATGGCTTACTATGTGGTAGACGATCACCATGCATTCTTAAAATTGGTGAGAAAGTTGAGTATTGGAACCATCTAACCATAAGTTCCCTAAATTCTTCATCCTCTGGATTTCCTCCGTGGAAACCTCCAATATCAGTAGTCCACCATGGCATACCTGCCATACCAACATTTAAACCAGTATTTACCTGGTTATTAAATGCTTCGAAACTAGAGTCGATATCACCAGACCATCCTAGAGCTCCGTATTTTTGCGCCCCGGCCCAAGCTCCTCTTACTAAAGTCACAACCTCATGATTTTCATTTTTCATTCCGTCATATACCATTTTTAAGAAGCCATTAGGATAGAGATTTGCTGTCTCTAACGCTTGACCACTATGATAACGATAATTATCAAAATCATAAACAGCATATCCTGGTTCCGCAACGTCAACCCAGTAATAATTTATGCCTAAATCTTTATAATTTTTCTTTATTCTATCCCAAACATAATCTCTTGCTTCAGGATTTGTGGTGTCTAAGAAAACAGTTGTTCCTTGTATTAGCATCGTTAATCGCACCCCACGATTAACATTGATTAAGTAACCACCCTCTAAATAATCATTATAATTATCTGCATCTGATTGAACTGTAGGCCAAATAGAAATTATTGGATCAACATTGTAGTCTTCTTTTAATTCCTTAATTAATTTTTCAGGTTCAGGCCAGAAGTCTTCATCAAACCTATACTCACCTTGTTTTGGCCAGTGAAAATAATCTATAGCTATAGTAGATAATTGAATTCCTTTTTCATGATATCTTTTAACTACATCTAAAACTTCATCAGGTGTACGATATCTTAGCTTACTTTGCCATAAGCCTAGTAATTTCTTAGGCATTAAAGGGACTTTCCCTGTTACATCAGCATAATTTTTAGATATATCTTTTAATGTGTCACCAGTTGTAATCCAGTAATCAATCACATTGGTGGATTCCATATGCCACTCAGTAATATTTTTCGCAAATGTAACTTCACCTATCCCTGGATTGTTCCATAAAAAGCCATAGCCTAAACTAGAAATATAGAATGGGATAGACATCTGAGAATTTCTCTGTGCTAATTCTAATTTCGTATTTTTTAAGTTTAAAAATTCATGTTGATATTGTCCCATTCCGAAGATTTTTTCCTTAGGGTTTGACTCAAATCTTGTTGTTGTTTCAAAGCTTCCCCCTCCTAAATTCGTTTTGAATTCTCGTGATTTTAGTTTCAATGTTGAATTAAAATCTTTAGTTATTTCGATAGTCCCTACATCTTCAGCTCCATCATCATGTTTAACGGCTCTTAATCTAATAAACTCCTGTAATAACACCTTATTATTCTCATCATAAAATGTTATTCTATCTCTATGATCAATTACTACTGTAAGCTTTCCATTTTTTACAGTAATTTCATTTTCTTTTTGATCTACTACCTGCAATATTGATGTACTATCAGAGACTTTATTTAGTGCATAATTCTCATCAGTAAACTTTCTATCTGCAAAAGAGCGAACTCTAAAAGAGTCCTTTCCCCAAGCATCAATTCTTAGTAACTCAGTATCATATCTTTTCTCGATATATGTATCAAATACTTTAATCATTTTTCTCCCCCCATATTATATAGCAACATTAACTATTAACAAGTACTTTATTTCGTATACTAATACTCTATGATAGATATCTCAAACACCTTGGAAAACAAACTTTTAGTTGATATTAACCTAACTTAAGTTTTTTTAATTTACTAACTATCAGAAAATATTTTATAAAGAAACCTCTTCTGTTTCCGGTTAGTTAGTAAACTCAACTAACTTACATCAAATTATATAATACCGTTTACAATATGTCAAGTAAACATTTCCTCACAACGTAAATAATGGCAGTTTATCAGCAATGTTTATAAAGTAACAATATCTAAGAATAAACTAACGTCTTGAAATTTTTACTTTATCTATCTATTAATAATTAAGATCTATTAATTTTCTCACTACGATAGTGATTCAGCTTATATATATTAAATAGTCAGGATTTAGGAAACAGATATCAATCAAAAATTTCTACAGACTACTGTCTTCTGCTTTACTAAAGTTAACAAGTTTACTAGAGATATTTTTTGTTGAAGGATAGATATCTTTATATATTTTGAGCAATTCTTTATATTTCAATACATTGCACTCTATTAGATAAATTCTTTCTGTATAATCCACAAAAGCTTTTGTGCAAGATTCAAATGTTTCGAACCATCCTAGTCCGATCGCCGCTATCATTGCCGCGCCCAATCCAGGACCCTCTTCAGCCTTCAACGTTACGACAGGTGTGGCGAAAACATCTGCTTGAGTTTGTTGCCAAATCTTACTTTTCGCTCCACCTCCTACAGAAACAATGCGACTGAATGACTTACCTGCTACATTCTCCATAATTTTCTGAGATTCTTTTAATGATAATGTTATTCCTTCGATAACTGCTCTTGTAAAGTGATCAGCTGTATGTGAAGTATCAATTCCAACAAATGACCCCCTAATATTACTATCAATATAAGGAGTTCTTTTCCTAACAATGTAGGGTGTGAACAATAATCCATCAGCTCCAATAGAAATATCACCAACGTTATCTAGTAATTCGTCATAACTTTTTTCTGGAGCAAACGTTCTCTTATGCCAGTCTAAATTACTTCCCGCTGCTAGAGTGACTCCCATAGAATAATCTGAATTTGGCATGGCATGATGGAATAAATGTAATTGACCATGATAATCTTTCAGCGGGCGGTTCTCACTTGCTAAAAACACCCCCGATGTTCCTATACTCGCCATCGCTATATCATCACCTACAATACCTGACCCTACAGCAGAACACGCATTATCCGCCCCTCCAGCAAACACCTTAACTGTTTGTGAAAATCCAAATCGGTTCGCACTCTCTTCTTTAATATCACCAACATACTCTACAGATTCCACTAAATCCGGTAATACATCTCTAGAAACATTGAAAACATTCAAAATTTCTTGTGACCATACTTTATTATCCATGTCAAATAATAAAGTGCTCGCTCCATCTGAATAGTCTATATTCAATTTACCTTCCAACCAAAATCTAGGATAATCTTTTGGTAACAGAATATGTTTTACCTCAGCCCAAATCTCAGGTTCATTTTCTTGAACCCAAACAATTTTAGGTAAAGTAAAACCTTTTAACACTGTATTTTTGGTTATTGAAAGGATCTCGGCTGCTGTCTTTCGACCTGTTTTACAAGCTGATTCAAACCCGTTAATCAAATAGTATTGCTTCTTGAGAAAAATCAAATAGGTAAAGGTCAAAAAGGGTATCCCTACGACCAACACGATTACTTTTAAAATTGTCATGTAGTAGCATCTCTCTGTACCGTTTCTCTACTTTCGCAAAATTTTATCGATCGCTTTGCCCTTGGCGAGTTCATCAACTAGCTTGTCCAAGTATCGAATTTCTTGCAGAAGGGGTACTTCGATATTTTCCACACGAACTCCGCAGATAGTGCCTTTAATCAACTTTCGATTGGGATTTAATTCGGGCGCTTGCAAAAAGAAGTCACCATAACTTATATCGGATTGCATAAGTTCTTCAATCTGTTCAGGCATATACCCTGTCAGCCACGTCGTAATTTCAAACACTTCATTCTTGGTACGTCCTTTTCTTTCAGCTTTTGCGATTAACATCGGATAGACCTTTGCAAAAAGCATCCCATAATTTTTTTCACTTGCCATCGTATTCCGCTCCTATCATTCTTTCGTTTTCTAGTGCTAAGCTTTCAAGCAAATAAGCTTCAAAAAGACCAAACAACATTTCGTTGGTAAGCGCCCAATAGCCAAGTATATAGAAACC
>NZ_KV805744.1:0-1566 GCF_001811625.1 Globicatella sp. HMSC072A10
TAGAGTGACCCCAAATAGTTGGACCAGAGAGATAGGCATAGTTTTATGCTTGTCTCTCTTTTTGTTCGCTTAAGGTTATTCTTTAAGCAGCCAGTGTTTCTCGATATTCAACAGGACTTAACCAGCTTAACTTTTCCTTAATTCGCACCTCGTTATAGTAACGAATATAATCAATGATTGCTTGTTCTAATTCACTGTAACTTCGATAAACTTTTCCATAATACATCTCTTGTTTCATCACCCCGAAGAAGTTCTCTATCGGTGCATTGTCATAACAGTTGCCTTTACGCGACATACTTTGAAATATCTGATGGTCTTCCAATAACGCTTGGTACTCCTTCATCTGATAAGCCCAACCACGGTCTGAGTGGAAAGTTCGCCGATAGGGACACTCTTTCGAAGCTTCAATCGCTTCTTCTAATGCTCTGAGCATTGTTTCTTTATTTGGTTGGTGTGAGATCTTAAAACTGATAATTTCTAGATTATATAGGTCCATGAAAGGATCAAAATATAGTTTCTTAACTTGAAGCTTGCCAGCAGTATCTTCTTCGTAATACTTGAATTCACTTGTATCAGTTGTGATCTTTTGATAGGGAACAGAGCTATCAAATCGACGATTGACTCGATTGGGTGCAATCTGTCCTATGGCTCCTTTATAGCTATTGTATCGACGATATTTTCGACCATAGTTTTTAACTTGAATTTTTAATTCTTGGCAGAGACGTTGGACTTTCTTGCGATTGATTTTCCACCCATCTTTAACAAGCATCGCATGCATGCGACGGTAACCATAATTTGGGTGTTTTTCACGAATGCTCAACATTTTATCTTTAATTTTTTGATCTGGATTGGGCCTTTTCCATTGAGCCTGCCAATACATGTAGGTTGATTTAGGGAAATCAACCGCCGCAAGAATCTCAGTTAGGGTAAATTTTTCTTCTTGTCGGAGCTTGTGGATGATTCTTGCTTTGTCTTCGTTGTTTTCTGAAGCCGCAAGCTCCTTAGCATTTCCAAGTATTTATTTTTAATGGTTTGCATCTTGAGTTCATACTCAAGTTCTTCAATTCGCTTGTTTGCCTGCTCTAAATCCGTTATTTTTAATGGCTGAGAAGCAGCTATTTGCTTTTCGTTTTTAGCCTTTTTCTTTTTAGACATTGTGGGCCTCCCTCGCTTGCGAGAAAGTCCTTCAATCCCGTGGTCATAGTATGCTTGCCGCCAAGCAGTAATGAGAGGTGGATTATTCAAACCTAACTCATTCGCCACTTCTTGATAGGATTTCTCGCTTGTTTCATACATAGTAATTGCTTTCAACTTAAATTCTACACTATATGAATTATTTTTGCGAGAGCGTTTTAATCCTTCTACTCCTAGTGTTTGATACGCATTGACCCACCTTCTTATTTGTTGGGTTGATTTGAGTTTATATTTCTTAGTCAATGAGTTTAATCCAATAGTACCAGACAGATACTCTGCGACCACTTTCATTTTAAAATCTAGAGTATATTTCGCCATACAAATACCCCCTTAAATTGGATTTTCTTGGTCCAACTTTAGGGGGTCAGTTCA
>NZ_KV805745.1:0-282 GCF_001811625.1 Globicatella sp. HMSC072A10
AATTATTGTTGGTTTTCCTCTACCATACTTTTATATTTCCCTGAACCCAGTTTCATGGATTCCATATTTTAACCGGCGCCTTTGGCACCGTGCCTCCATCCGCATTCAGTTCGTCGCCGCTCGCTTTCGTTATGAAGACGGGGTTCACTCTATTGGATTTCAATAACCAGCGATGGTCTCAAAAACCTGTCGACTCCGTGTGTTATTAGAATAGTGTAAGATCGCTACTTTACCACTCCATTCATACTGGCGGGCGTATTTTCGCCCCACACGGCCATCTAA
>NZ_KV805746.1:0-9533 GCF_001811625.1 Globicatella sp. HMSC072A10
ATTTTTGGCCCCTTTTTAGAATACAATAAACAAGGAATGAGTATGGGGAAATTCAATAGGATTAATTACCTTGAAACTCTTTTGGGTGAATGGTTAATAGTTGTAATACGACCATTCGACCCTTAGATATATCTGATAGATATTTACTCCTAATTATGTAAGGAGAATGGGAGTGGGTAAGAAGTAGAAAATCGATTGATTTTCGCTTCGTTTGTTCACCCCCCAAAGTTGGGAGTTGGCCAGAAGTTGAAAATTGAATAATTTTCGCTTCGTCGGCCTACCCCAGCACAGTTGACTAGGTCTCAATCAAGTCATTAAGACGCAGATTGAGACCACTCAACCACTTCGCTTTTAATTAGCGAGCAATCACCTGATTGAAATTATCAAGTTTTTGCCTAACATTTTTAAGACGAAGATTGAGACCACTCAACCATTACGCTAGTAGTTAATGAAAAATAATCTTAACTGATTTATCAGTTTATGCCCAGCCTAATATTAGATATCATTATTTTTTATTCAAATATTATCGTGGACCATTTTTCGGTTGACATTTACAAAATGTTTAAAGTTCATAATTTATTTAGGGTATCTCTATGTGATGCTTGTGATTTTGCGCTTAAAAACATATTAAAAAGTAATTTCTATCACAGAATATTTTCATTCACAAGCTCGTGTCTCATTTTGAGACATATTTTGCTTAATTATTAAGAATATATAAAGTTTAGCGAATTATTTTTTGGATTTTTATGAAAATGAAAATAACACCCAAAAAAGGCCGTTTTTGTGTCTCATAATGAGACATATTGAAAATCTTTGAAAACAAAAAAAGGCTTATTTTTATCGCTTTTATTATTTGTGGTGCGTTTGGAATGCTTACATTGTTCAATTAGTTTTCAGATGAAAATATCTAATCTGGTTTTGAAAAATGAAACTTTGTGAAAAAGATTTTTCGTTACCCTAATAACTGTTGTTCTCATAACTCCAGCTGAGTAAATCTTCCTTAATTGATATTAGAGATTCACTAGGGAATAATCGATTGGGATGAAATACATTATAAGAATCTAAAGAACTAAATAATTAGTGTTGCTGACTTTTTTTGATATATTTTTGATAGACCATCTTTTTGATAAGTCTTTTGATCTTGGTTGCGAAGTACTACAAGCTTCAAGCAATACATATTGTTGCGGTTTATTGTTAAAGATTATTATCAATTGGATATTTTTACATTCATCTCAATTTAATTTAACAGTGCCCTTATCAAATAAACCTCAATTATCAAATCTTACTTTTTTTTACCAATTACTTTTATAATTACTTAATAAAGGAATGTTGAGTAAGTAGTTTATGCAACATTATGTATAGGTTACTAAACAAGTCTATCAAATATTGCTAATTCTTTTTTATTAATCACTTTTTGTCTTCTTTAAATGGTTTCTTTTTACTTGAAGATGTTTCACGTGAAACATTAATGGGTAAATAGATATCAATTACCGGATATGTTATAATAGATTAATGAGAAATGAGGTGGTTTTAATTAAACTAGATCGTATAAAAAACTTCTTAAGGTTTTTTCATCAACTTGAACTAAGTTGGCAAATTTATTCCTTACTTTTAATTTACATTATTATTATGCTAATTGCATTTGTACTAAAATTTGAAATTGGTATTTTACTTCTACTTTTGTTAATAGCAATCTTTGTTTTTATTTATTATTATACGAATCGTTTTGTATCTAGAATAAAAATGATAGCCAATCAATTAGCAAAAGATATTAAAGTTGTAAATGAAAATGTATATGATAACTCAGCTATTGGGATTTTATTATATGATCAGAATCATCGATTATCTTGGGGAAATTCACTGGCAAATTCAATCATAAATTATAAGAATGCTGTAGGTCAAAAATTGGAGGACATTAATCCTGATTTAATGACTATTATTGAAACCATTGATAAGGAATGGCAAGTGATAACATATAATGAAAAACATTATCGAGTTTCTCATGATGTCAATAGTCGTGCTATCTATTGGATTGAATTTGAAAATG
The DNA here is from genome assembly GCF_001811625.1 of Globicatella sp. HMSC072A10. Classification (NCBI taxonomy): domain Bacteria; kingdom Bacillati; phylum Bacillota; class Bacilli; order Lactobacillales; family Aerococcaceae; genus Globicatella; species Globicatella sp. HMSC072A10. The sequence goes on from NZ_KV805746.1 coordinate 2,048, forward strand.
AATATAATATTCAGCAACAATATAAAAATAATCGTATTGTTTATGGATATTTACTATTAGATGATTTCGATGAAGTAGTACAGTCTTTAAATGATCAAGAAGCATCTAATTTTGATGCAGATCTTATCAATGAACTTAATAATTGGGCACAACAACAAGATATTTATATTAAAAGGATAGAAGATGATAAGTTCCTGCTTCTATTAAATGTTAAAACCTTAGGAAAATTAGAAAATCAAAAATTTAAATATTTTAGTGAAATTCGTGAAAAATATTACGCTAGGAATATTCCAATATCAATGAGCATCGGGATAGCCTATTCAACAGATGATAAAGTGAAAATCAATCGTTTAGCAAAAGAGGCTCAAATGAATTTAGATTTGGCTTTAGGGCGTGGTGGCGATCAAGTAGTTGTCAAAATGGATGAAGAACCTGCAAGGTTTTATGGTGGTGATACAAATCCTACTGAAAAACGTACCAATACCCGATCGAAATTAGTTTATCAAGCTTTAATTAATCAAATTGATCAAGCTAGTAATGTTATTATCAGTGGCCATAAGTACCCAGATATGGACTCTTTAAGTTCTGCTTTAGGTATTTATAAAATTGCAACTGAACGACGGAAATTAGCAAAAATTATTATTAACGAATCTACTTTTAATACTGATATTAAAAATCTATTGAATAGTCCACAAATTAGTTATAATTTAAAAAATATATTCATTGATTCAGAAACAGCTAAGACGCATTTGAATCCAAAAACATTATTAATATTAGTCGATCATCATCGCCCTTCCTTATCAGAAGCAGAACAATTATTAGTATATGGTCCAAATATCGTTGTGATTGATCATCATCGCCGAAGTGAAGAATTTCCTAAACAAACGGTATTAACCTATATTGAAACGACTGCTTCTTCAACGAGTGAATTGGTTACTGAGTTCTTTATGAATGTACGTAATGACAGTGAACCGGTTAATCGTTTCGAAGCAACGGCTTTATTGGCAGGAATCATTGTAGATACCAATAATTTTAGTATGAGAACAGGTTCCAGAACATTTGATGCTGCGAGTTATTTAAAATCACGTGGAGCCGATACTGAACAAATTCAAAGAATGTTACAAGAAGATTTATTGGATGTTAAAAAGCGTAATCAATTAATCGAACGTACAGAATTTTTTGATTCAGTTTATGCGATTACTCAAAGTGAATCAGGTCTTCCGATTGATAATGTGACAGCAGCTCAAGCTGCAGATGGTATGTTATCTTTAACACATGTGGAAGCTGCTTTTGTAATTTTCCAAAGAACGATGACATCTATTGGTATTAGCGCAAGAAGTTTAGGTAAGATTAATGTGCAAAAAATTATGGAATCATTAGGTGGCGGTGGACACTTATCAAATGCAGCAGCACAATTAGAAAATACAACGGTTGACGAAGCAAAAGAATTGTTATTGCAGGCAATCAATCAAAGTAAATAATGGAGGTTTTTTAATGAAAGTTATATTATTACAAGATGTCAAAAAACAAGGTAAAAAAGGTCAAGTAATTGAAGTATCAGATGGTTATGGCCGTAACTATTTAATAAAGAATGGTTTAGCTAAGTTAGCTGACGCACCTTCAATGAATCAATTAAAAGCACAAAAGGCTGCACAGCAAAGACAAGAAGCAGAAGAATTAGCTGAAGCAAAAGAGATTAAAGCGTTTATTGAAAAAGAAGATACGGTAGTTGAAATTAAAGCTAAGGCAGGAGATGGTCGTTTATTTGGTACGATTCCATCAAAACAGATAGCAGAAGAATTGAAAAAACAATATAAAATTGAAATTGATAGAAGAAAAATTCAAATGGAACAAAATTTATCATCTTTGGGATATCATAATGTTGAAGTTAAATTATTCCAAGATGTATTTGCTAAAATAAAAGTTCATGTTGTTGAAGCTTAAAACATAGATAAGTTGAAAATCAATTATTTTATATATAATACTAGACCTTACTAAAAAAGGTCTAGTTTTTGTTTTAAAGATTAGAATATGAAGGGGATAAATTGTGATGTTTAAGTTCATATATTTAACCTTGCAAGTACCCTATTCATTTAGTAAACTAGAGAAGAAATACTATTAAGGAGGGTCCTAATTATGGAATTAGTATCGAATGAGCGTGTAATGCCACACGATACATTAGCCGAACAATCAGTCCTTGGGGCATTACTCGTTGATCCCTCTAAAATGGGAACAGTACAGGCGGTTTTAGAAAAAGATGATTTCTATCGTCAATCACATAAATTAATATTTGAAGCCATTGAGAAGGTTTTTGATCGTGATGGTTCATTTGATATCGGGAATATACAAATATATTTAGATGCGAATGATGCATTAGAAAATATTGGTGGTGCGGAATATCTGGTTGAAGTGATTTCCAAAGCACCATCCACTGTTTATGTGGAGAATTATGCCAATACTGTAAAAAGTAATTCCATTTTAAGAAAACTTATTGTTTCATCGACTCAAATTATGAATGATGCTTATGCGGCTGGAGAAGATGTACAAGATGTTTTGGATAAGAGTGAAAAGCTGATTCTATCGATTGGTGAAAATAATCATAGCAATCGACCGAAAGAAATGCAAAAGTTAGTTCAAGAAGCATTTGAAAAAATAATTGAACTATCTGAAACACAAACCGATGTAGTTGGATTACCCTCAGGCTATGCTGATTTAGATAAATTGACGAGTGGATTCCAACCGGATCAATTGATTATTCTGGCAGCTCGTCCATCAGTTGGTAAAACCGCTTTCGCTTTAAATATTGCACAAAATGTTGCTACCAAGTCAAAAGTACCAGTGATTATATTTTCCTTAGAGATGGGTGCAATTGATATGGTTAACCGGATGATTTGTGCTGAAGGTAACATTCACGCAGGTAATTTGAAGACCGGTCAATTGACAGAGGATGAGTGGAATAGTTTAACAGTTGCTGCGGATACCTTACGAGAAGCGCCAATCTTTATTGATGATACAGCAGGAATTCGTGTCTCTGAAATTAGAGCAAAATGCCGTCGTTTAAAACAAGAACATCCTGAACTTGGGTTAATTGTAATAGACTATTTACAATTAATTGAAGGTAGTGGACAAGAAAACAGACAACAAGAAGTTTCTGAAATTTCACGACAATTGAAGAAATTAGCCAAAGAATTAGGAGTGCCTGTTATAGCGCTTTCACAGCTATCGCGTGGATTAGAACATCGCCAAAATAAACGTCCAATGTTAAGTGATATTCGTGAGTCGGGATCGATTGAACAGGATGCGGATATTGTTGCCTTTTTATACCGTGAAGATTATCACCAACAAGAAGGCGATGAAGAGGTCGAACATAATGATGAATTACCAGATAATAGTGTGGAAATTATTGTTGCTAAAAACCGTAGTGGTGCCCGGGATACGGTTAGACTCCTTTTTACTAAAGAATATAATAAATTCTCTAGTTTAACATTTGCTGAAATTCCGCCTGCATTATAGTGCCCAGTGTTCAGTTTAAATTCGTTATCTATCGATAAAAGAAGAGCCTAATAGCTACTCTCTCTAACATAGAGTGATCGCTATTAGGCTTTTTTAGGTTCAAAATAGGGTTCAACATGGACATCACAATCTTCAACTTGAAAATTATACGAGAGTATTGTTTCAATTTCTTCCGTAATATGATGAGATTCAATAACTGATAAATTACCATCAATTTTAATGGTGACATCAACATAAATTTTATTACCATTAAGGCGGGCTCTTAGATTTGAAACCTCATGTACTTTTGGATGTTTTAAAATAGTGGCACGATATTTTTCGATTTCTTCCAAATCGAAACCATCTGATAGAACAAAAGTTGATTCTTTGAAGATATCATAACCAGAAATAATAATAATGACTGCCACAATTAAAGAGAGAATAGTATCCATTATTGGAAGTCCAAATTGAGCAAAAATGGTTCCTAATAAGGTTCCAAAACTTATTAGAAAGTCATTCTTCATATCTGTCGCAGTAGCCTTTAAACCGAGACTATTCGTCATTTTAGAGAGTTTAGCAATATACTGGCTAGTAAACCATAAGACGATCATTGAAAAAATAGAAACATACATTGCCTTTTTATCCGTAACGGGAAAATCTCGATTGATTAATCGCTGAAAGCCGGTCGATAAAACATCAATTCCAATATAAAACATTAAGACAGAAGTAATAAAACTCGCAATTGTTTCAAATTTAGAATGACCAAAATGATGGTTATTATCCGCTGGTCTTTTCGCAATATTGATACCAACGAATACTGAAAGAGAGGCGATAATATCAGAGAGGTTATTTAATCCATCTGCTTGCAATGAGCTAGAATGAAAGATTTGTGCAAATACTAATTTTAAAATGGAAAGAATTAAATAGACAGAAACACTGATAGCTGCCCCTCTAGCAGCCATCAGTATTTTTTGTTGGTGGTTATTCATTTAAAAACTCCTTATTTATATAAAGTCCAGAAGTTTAAAGCATCTTCTAAAAGAATCTCTTCGTCAATTCCTTGGATACTAAACATTTTCTCAGCATTATCATTTGGGTCATTAACGTAGACTTTGCGGTTCTTACTATCATAGCCACGAATTAATAAAATGTGACCTACTTCAGTGAAGTGACCAGGTTGGACTGAAACAATGACAATATGATTTTGATTGAGCGCATCCATGGCATCATAAAAATTAGAACCAAAATTTTCAAACTGATAGTCATGTTCTATGGCAAAATCATAAAATATTTGCCAAGAAGTTCCTTCATTATGAACATAATAATCATTTTGACTCCAATTGAGGATTTCATTGGGTTCAACAATCCGATTTTGATAATAACTTTCAATCATCGATAACGACACTAATGCACAGCCATTTTCACCTAACTCTTTGGTGGTATTTGTTCCATAAGAAAGGGCCCGCCATTTTTTATTTTTTTGTAAAATTAACGGAATATCGATTTGTTCAACATTTGAGTCTGTGTAATTAGAAGGATGTTCAGGTAAAAAAAGATAGCCTGTATTTTCGATATCTATTTTTTGTTCTTTAAGCGTCTTGACGATATCATCTTGTGCTTTTAAGTAAGAATCATTGTATTGTTCTTTGATGAGTTGAGTAATGTCTTGTGCTAATGTAGAAGAGGTCGTTTCAGCTAATAAGCTATTGAAATCTATTTTTTCAACAACAGTTGTTTCCTCGATTGTTGTTTCTTCGATTGTTGTTTCTTCTTTTTGTTGTTTGATTTGTTCATTTAAAGCAATATTATTTTTTAGTTCTGTTTCTTCTTTTAATTGATTGATTAGCAATGATCCTATTAATATCACAATTAATGTAAAGATAATTGCAACTTGATGTATACTTCGTTTCATTGAAGCCCTCCGATTTTTTCATAGAGCTATTGTATCATAAAAATACTCATGAGTGAATTGAACTTGCCTAATGTAATATAAATGAAAAACATTTATCATGTAAGAAAATGTAACATGATAAGTAAATAAAATATTGACGTGATGTTCATTGATTATTATAATATGATTAAAATTCAAAGGGGGAATTAGGTGGCTAATAAAGAAATTAAACGAACTTTAGCAATTTTTCCAATAGGCACAATTATGAGCTTAACGGGGTTAACAGCTAGACAGATTCGATATTATGAAGATTATCAACTAATTTTCCCAAAACGAAGTGAGACCAATCGTAGATTATATTCACTCAATGATATTGATCGGCTTTTAGAAATCATGGATATGATGGATGATGGAATGACTTTGAAAGGAATTAAGAAATTTTACGAAAATCAAAATGAAAAATCAATAAATCATGTTGAGTCAAAACAGTTGACCGACCAAGACGTGAGACGAATTTTGCGTGATGAGTTAGATATTCGGAGTAGGTTTTAATTATTTGGAGGAAAAATTTTATGACATGGACAAAAGAATCAATATTACGCGATGCAGCCGAAAAAAATGTTAGATATGTACGTTTAATGTTCACGGATATTACTGGGACCTTAAAAAATGTTGAAGTACCGATTGCTCAATTAGAAAAAGCTTTAAATATGCAAATGATGTTTGATGGTTCTTCGATTGAAGGCTTTGTACGTATTGAAGAAAGTGATATGTATTTGATACCAGATTATGATACATGGTTAACTTTTAATTGGGCTGAGCATCAAGATACTGGTCGCATTGCACGCTTAATATGTGATGTGCATACTCCAAAAAGAGAACCATTTAAAGGGGATCCACGCAGTAATTTAAAACGCAGTTTAGTTAAAATGAGAGAGATGGGTTTTAAAAGTTTTAATTTAGGACCTGAACCAGAATTTTATTTATTCAAATTAGATGAATTTGGTAAACCGACGATGGATTTAAATGACGAAGGTGGTTATTTTGATCTTGCTCCCAATGATTTAGCTGAAAACTGTCGTCGTGATATTGTTTTAGAGTTAGAAGATTTAGGATTTGATATTGAAGCGAGCCATCATGAAGTTGGATCAGGTCAACATGAAATCGATTGGAAATATAGCGATGCTTTAACTGCCTGTGATAATATTCAGACATTTAAATTAATTGTGAAGTCTGTTGCTCGTCGTCACAATCTTCATGCTACTTTTATGCCAAAGCCAATTTTTGAAATTGCTGGTTCAGGTATGCACTTTAACTTATCTTTATTTAACGATGAAGGAAATGTATTTTACGATGAGTCTGCTCCAGATGGATTATCTCAAACAGCTAAGTACTTTATTGGTGGGTTATTAAAATATGCCCGTGCATACACCGCTATTTGTAATCCATTGGTTAATTCATATAAACGATTAGTTCCAGGCTATGAAGCACCGGTTTATATTGCGTGGAGTGGTCAAAACCGTTCACCATTAATTCGTATTCCTGCAGCCCGTGGTAATTCCACTCGTGTAGAAGTAAGAAGTGTTGATCCTTCTGCTAATCCCTATCTTGCATTATCTGTCTTATTAGCAGCGGGATTAAAAGGAATTGAAGATAAAATTGAACCCCCAATGGCTGTCGACCGCAATATTTATTCAATGACGCGTGAAGAACGCTTAGCTGAGGGTGTGAATGATTTACCCGGATCATTACGTGAAGCATTAAAAGAATTGAAAAAAGAACCGGTAATATTGGATGCGTTAGGCGATCATATTGCACAAAACTTTATTGCAGAAAAAACAATTGAATACTTCTCATATCAAAAACAAGTCACTCAATGGGAATTAGATAAATATCTTACTCAATACTAAGAAAATAGCCAATCAGCACAAAATAAGGTATGATGAGACTGAGCAGAAATTTTATTAATTTTTTGCCCAGTCTCATATTGTTATATTAAAGCTTAAGAGGTAAGTGGGGTGAGGCTGGACAAAAAATTGAAAAATTCAGTCAAATTAATGCTCGTTAATTTAAAGCGCAGTGGTTGAGTGGTCTCAATCTGCG
>NZ_KV805747.1:0-340 GCF_001811625.1 Globicatella sp. HMSC072A10
TATCAAGATACTCTGATATAGGACGCTTACCTTATTTTTCAACACTGCTTCAAATATACTTTCACGTTCTGCTTGTAAGGGGTCATTGGTAAATTCTCTTCCATTATCTGTTTGGACCGTCTTTATCTTAAATCCCATTTTTTCTTCTAAATCTAGTAAGAATTGGGCTGTATGGGTGACGCTCTTTTCATCGACTATTTTACATACTCGCTTACGACTATATTCATCAATGGCTGTAATTTGATAATATCTTTTATCACCACTATCCCATTTGATACAGCTTTGTGGGACATACTTTATATCGATTGGTACTTTTTCTCCCAGATATCTCACTTCTGTT
>NZ_KV805748.1:0-1686 GCF_001811625.1 Globicatella sp. HMSC072A10
AATCTTAACTAAATTTATCAAGTTGATGCCCAACCTCGAGTTTTTTAGGTTAAAATCATAAAATCAAAGCAAAAAGCTGAAAAACGGACTATTTTATGCAATAACAACTGATAATTTTTATGAAAAAATAGGCGAGTCCTGAGTCGTCTCTTCCTATTTTGGTTAGGAAGAACTTAGGATGCGCCAATGATTATCGATTCATTTTACATCAAACGATAAGCCTCGTTTGGAGTGATAGTACCTTCTGGTGTGTAAATAATCCAATCAATCATTTGGGCCAACGGAAAAGTTGCGACGGTATCGGTTTTGATATCCGGTAAATACTGAGCATCATGCGTTGCTTTACCGATAACCATATCATTGGTTAATTCATCCAACTGAAACCAAATATTTTCTTGATTATCTTTCCCATAGGGAATACTAATTTTGACTAAAGGCACCCAAGTAGCTGAATCTTTATGTTGATTGAAAGCTTTGAGTAACAGCGGAAATTGTTCATGGGCTACTAATTTTTCGCGTTTAATTTCTAATGGCGGGATAGTATAAAGTGGGTCTTGTTTGAATAAATGACTTGCTTTATCAGCAGGCACCAATTCTTGTTCATCATGTTCATCAATGAGTAAAATAAAAATTAAACTGGATAAAGAATGATGGTCTACTTGTCGGTCATCAGTACCACCGAGTGCATGGCTAGGGTAATGTTTTAAGGCTTGGTTCCAAGGAATCGTATGGGATACAATCGGGTGCTGCTGATTGAATGCCCCTAGGATCTGTGTTTGCTCCACTGTCTCATTGGGCTTTTCTAATCGTAAGTAAATCAATTGAGTTGCTAAATGCTTGATTAAATAATAAAAATCGTGGTAAGTGTCTTTCGTTACATTCAAGATTTCAAGTTCTGTTAACTGACAGCGAACCAACCCATGTGTATGAAGCCAAATTTTACCTGAGCGTTGAACCGCTTGGATTGAAAACAACATTCCCGGATGAGGTAGATAATGCGATTGGGCAATCATTTCGACTTGCTGGCGACATAAGAGTCGTTGGGCATTTTCATCAATAAGTCCCATCATCTTCGGAACTAACAGATTGGCGATACTGAGTTGTAATTGATAACACTGCTGTAACTCATGGGTGAAGGGTAGAATGATAGTTAATGCTTGCTTTGCCGAATGTAATCGTTGGACATATTGAGAGTCGTAATCGTCGAGATGTAAACCTTTCAAAAGATTGCTTGCTTCATGTAATTGAAATAGGAAAAAGCGATAAGCATCACCATATTGATAAGTCACGGTCCCAAACGGAGTCTTCGTTTCTGCTGGCATTTTAACGGAAGCGACCGCAAAATTTTCCAGTTGATTGAGAACGTCAAATGACTCGTGGGAAAGCTGAGTTTCCTCATGAGGATTTAAAATGATCGTCAGTGTCGAGTTTTTTTCTCGAAAAAGTGGTTCTTTCATTTCAATCTTTTTTGCTTCATTATGTGCGCTCATCGTATAACCTCCCAGTAGTGATTATCTTTATTATACCGAAATATAATCGTTGTGACAGAAAGAAGTGCTTTTTAGTGACGCTGAGGTTGATTGGATGACATTCGAGTACAATTTGAGGATCAGATAGGGCGCCATAACTGAAAGTAATAGATTTTAAGTGGGAATTTAGTCAAGTCCATAATATTGTGTAAAAATA
>NZ_KV805749.1:0-365 GCF_001811625.1 Globicatella sp. HMSC072A10
TCTCTCTGGTCCAACTATTTGGGGTCACTCTAGCCTGCCGTTAAGAAAAAGGGCATTGATTAAACTTCTTGATTTCTATACATTTTGATAGTTTTCAGTAACAATAATAACAATAAAAGAATTGGTGTGTTGTAAGATGAAATGCAACACACCAAATTCTTATTAAATATTTCTGCTTTAAGTTGAGTTTAGTAGATTATTATTTGCTGAACTTCACTTTCAAACAGAAATGTTGAGTTCAGCTTTGGCATTTACCAATGAACTGCATTTTTAACGAAAAAAATGGAGTTCATGTCAACAAAAAACGCTAAACTTCAATTCTCTCACTTTCACTTGTATATGTTAACTTAAAAGTGAGCCACTAT
>NZ_KV805750.1:0-1111 GCF_001811625.1 Globicatella sp. HMSC072A10
TAGAGTGCGAAGCACTCTTAAGGTTTTTTATAGCCGATAAGATAATCGCTATACCCGCTAATATTGCTCCAATCAATAAGAACATAAGATTCGACCATATATAAGAAGTATTTAATATTTCCAAATTACAAAAAAATATTGTTACGAATTTACATAAGTGACATCCTCCATCTAACTAAAGCAAAAGGATGACTATTAGTAAATAATTACCATGCTTAAGCACATAACAACAATCACCAGCATGCGCAAGAAATAGTAAATTGAAAAATTTTCACTTAGTCTGTCGTACAATCAAGTCGTTTCATAAGAATTTTTAAGACGCTGTTTAATGCCAATCAACCATAACGATGATAATTAAAGAACCATAACATGACTAAAATATTCAAGTTTATATCTATCGTCATTAAAAATGATTGATTAAAATCCCCAATTTCTGCCCCATTTCAAAATCACGGTATAAAAAAAGCCTGTTTAACAAGTCATTTTTAACTCGTCAAACAGTCCATAAAGTCTATTGTTGTTGCATTTTCATACTATTTAAAATTTGTTGAACTTTTTTCTTAGATGGTTTTTGACCCATTTGCGCCATCATTTGTGTAATCATTCGTTCATCAATTGGTGGGTTTTCTTTAAAGTAATTCATCATATAACGACGAGCAGCAAAAAAGCCTCCTACGAAACCAGCGATAATACCAATTACAACAATAATTAACCATGCCCATGTTGGTAACATACTATTCCCTCACTTTCCTAACTAAATACATTATATATAATACTAAAGAATGATTAAAAATAAAAGTAATAATCTAATTAATCCTCATTATGACGATTATGAATACGTTTTTCCTTTTGAATTGCTTTTAATTTATCAGGAGTAACATCATTTCCTTCTTCATCTACGATTTTTAATCCTTCAATATGGTTTCGAAAACCTTTACGTAAGTTTTGTAAATATTCTTCCCTCAGAATAGATTGTTCTTTTAATTCAGCTTCAGTCAAACCATGTTCTTTCTTCTTTTTTGATAATTCATTAATTCGACGTAATTTATCTTCGCTTAACAAAATGTTCCCTCCTAACTATAAAAAAAGACTCACCGAAGTGAGTCGTGAA
>NZ_KV805751.1:0-11303 GCF_001811625.1 Globicatella sp. HMSC072A10
TTTAAGTGGCTAATTTAATTTTAGAACTTTCAACTGAGTTAATTAATCAAAAAAATGCAAAAAGCCCAATTGTTAATTCATTCCACACGCTTACCTATAAATGAGATTAGTCATATCGTCGGTTTCTCTAATCGAACCTATTTTTACCGAGAATACCTAAACTTCTTCGGTCATAAACCAGGCGATGATCGTTAGTTTATTAAACACTATTTAATTAATACTTCTGCTGAGATAAACAATACTTTGCCTGTTTAAACATAACCTAAACAAACAAGACCGAACAGAAATCATTAAAATTCTGCTCGGTCTTGTTACTTGCTATTATTATTCAAATTCGATAGTATTCGTGTCTTCTAATGACAACATTTGACGCATTCTTGGTAATATTTCAACATATTGTGTGTCACGATCTTCGATTGCGACACCTTCCGCTAAAGCTGCGATTGTTTGTAAATTAATCATCCAATTCGTTAAACTAATCGCTGCATTCTCATCGACAATTTCTAGCCAATTAGAAAAATTAATCAACGTGGTTGTTTCAGACGTTGCCTTTAATTCAAAAGCAATCGTGCCCTCTTGCCAAGTGAAGGTGAACAATACCGGTGCTTCAATATCTAAAATCATAAAGAAATGGTCTGTTTCTAATTCATCGGTATATATCAATTTACCACCAGGACGGTAATCTTCAATCCGTAAACCTTGGGACCATTGGGTAATATACTCATTCTCAGTTAAAATTTCCCAAACACGATTAATATCTGCTTGGACTTCACCATCAAAATTGATGGTTAAACCATGATGCGGTTCATAATCATGGTGGTGATCGTGATGATGGCCACAACTACACTCATGGTGATGTTCGTGCCCGTGGTTTGAATAGCCACAACCACTTGTTTCGGTTTGATTAGATGCTAATTCTTTTTCATTGGACATAGCAAGGCTCCTCTATTTAAATTTAGGTTTATAAAATTGACGACGGTCTAAAGCAAAGATTGGTTCGGTAAATTCGCCACCTTCAATTTTTGCTGTTTCGCTTAGCATCATGTTTAAGTTTGCATCCATTAAGTCAATTTGATGAATCAATTCAGCTTCAACAATTTGAGGGACTACTGGACTGCCAAACTCTAATTTACCATGATGCGCTAGAACGACGTGTTTCAATAATACAATCGATTCCATTTCAGGATTAATATTGATTTCACGACAGGCTTGATCAATTAATTCCGACATAATGACAATATGTCCCATCATTTTTCCTTTTAAGGTATATTCTGTTGAGACAGGACCACTTAATTCAATCGTCTTACCAATATCATGAAGAATAATCCCCGCAATTAATAAAGACGCATTTAAATCTGGATAGATTTTTAATAAGCTTTTAGCAATTCTTAACATTGAAACCGTATGGAAACTTAAGCCTCCAACCATTGCATGATGAAATCTTTTCGCTGCTGGATAACTATAAAAGTCCTCTTCAACGGTATTCAAAATTTTATGGACAATACGTACAATATTAGGTTCTCGAATTAAGAAAATGGCTTCATCAATTTCACGTTTAATATCTTCACGTTTGACTTCAACACGTTCTAGATAAAGGGCTGGATCATTTGGTTCGCCTTCTTCAGCTAGTCGTAATTGTTTAATTTTCACTTGCGATTTTCCTTGATAACTATCTCGCATTCCACGTACAAATACAACTTTTCCAGTTTGGAATTTGGCAACTTCCTCATCAGTAGCAGACCAATACATGCCATCCATCGAACCTGATTGATCTTGGAAACTAAAAGCGATAAATGGATTACCATTTCTTGCAATTTTTACTTCTGCTGATTTTATTAATAAAAAGAGGTTAAAATCTTCACCTGTTTGAATATCATACAAATAAGTCATTATTCCACCGCCTTTTCTTCTACTTGCTCAATCTCAGATAAATCAATGGTCTGTTCTTCTTTAAATGATTCAATCGCTTGCTGATCAAAGGTAAAGAACAGGACTTGGATTGTTTCACTAAATTTCTCTAACACTTGGTACATGCTCGTTTTTCTAAATTCATCAAAATTAACGAATGCATCATCAATAATAATTGGTAATTTAACCATTGTAGTAGCACTTTCAACAAATGCTAATCGTAATGCGACATACAATTGTTCTAATGTCCCTTGTGACAATTCATGTGGTTCAAATAAAATACCACTAAACTGCATCACTTTAACACCTTGTTTGTTCAGCTTAATTTGCGTATAACGTCCATAAGATAAACGTTCAAATATTTCATTCGCACGTTCAATCATAGCAGGTACTGGGTCCCCAATACCATGACGCAGTGTTTTAAAGATTAATTCCATCGCGATGCGTTTAGATGTCCACTCTAAAACAGCTTCTCTGACTTCAGCTTCTTTAATCGCTAATTGTTGCGTTAGATTTTGGTAAGTGCCATCTGATTCTAGATTACGAATCGCTACTTCTAAATTAGCACGTTCCGAATGATGTGGTACTAATTGTTCGCGTGTTAATTCCATCTTCGCTTCTAATCGTTTATATTCTTCAACTAGCGCTTGTTTATTCACTACTTCTGCTAGTGCTTCTTCGAAACCGGCCATTTGTTGTTGATATAACTCATGTTTTTCAGTTAATTCTAAAATACGTTCATTATCACGAACTTTGTCAAAGAAAATTAGTTGATTTTGACTATTCGTTGTCGCTAATATATCATCAATTAAAGCTTGATCATCGGTAGCTTTTTGTTTCAATTGTGCAATTTTAGTTTCGGCTTCCGTAATGCGATCATTTAAATTTTGACCTCTGAACTGCGTTACTTTCAATTGGGCTTCCAATTCTTCAACATAGCGAATTTGCGCCCGTACCGATTCATCATCAAATGGGAAACGTTCGAATAGTGGTTGTAATAAAGCAAGCCAATCGTTAATCAATTGTAGATTATGTTCTTTTTCTTCGATGAATTTTTCTTTTACTGATTGCGCTTCAAAATATGCTTTTACCGGATTGGTTTTAAGGACTAATTCGGGATCAGCAGTTGGATAAAACCCTATTGAAACTAACCATTTTTGTAAAGATTTATTGACTTGTTCACGTTCTTCCACAATTTTTTCTAAGGCTTCATCACGTTGATTTATTTGAATGCCAATTGCTTTACTTTGTTCTTGATAATCGCTTTCTTTCTCTCTTAATTCTTGTATTTTGCTAACAATTGGACTATTGTGGAAAATATTAAATCGTTTACGATGTTCAAAAAAGACATAGAGCGAACTCACTAAACCAATAACTGTTAGAATAGCCCCTAACCAGAATAATACATTCAGATTAAAAACAGAATTAATCATTTGCGATCCCATTAACATTAAACCTAAAATTAGGAAAACAATTCCCATCAAATAGTGTTTTAAACTGGTCTCTTCTATCAAAACAGCTTCATCATTCATGCGTTGATTTTCAAGTTTCGCGACTTGCGAACGGACAATGGCACTATAATTCTGTTGTTCTTTGCGTTGTTCCAAATAAACTTTACGCTCGGATTTCAAATTATCTTCTTGTTTGGCTAAATCAATTTTTTTAGATTGAATATCAAGTCCGCTTTCTACTTTTAGTTGATATTCATTATCATCGGCAACGCGTTCAGGATAAAATTGACCTCTGGCCGCTAATTCGTGCATCGATTTTTCTTGTTCATCAATCCGTGCTTGAGCATACTCAATTTTAGCTTGGATGTCTTTGGCTTGTTGAGTTTTTGATAACCATACTTTACGTTCTTCTTCATGGTTCACTGCCCAATTTAAACGGGTCATCGTTCCTAATTCCCCACGAATTAACTCAATCTTTTCTTCTAATTGCCTAATTTCTGAGTGATTGTCAGAAATATCACGATTCGCTTGTTTAATCTTTTCAGGCATTTCGTCTTCAATCTCGGTAAAAACGAGTTGATCTAATTCACGCACAGCTGCTCTATCTTTGATAAAGATGTCATAGCGTCCGACTAACTTGTCTAATTCGCGCATAGAGTTGTCTATTTCTTTAATATTAGCGTTTAACTCAGCAATTGTTTTTTCTTCATCTTGTCTTTTTTGCAGTAATTGATCATATTGTCCCATAGTTTCTTTGGCAGCTTCAACTTTATAGGCTAATTGATCATATTCACTTAATAATAGATTAAGTGGACGATTTTGTGCTTGGGGACGATAAAAATCATCGGTTTCTTTTTCTAATGACTTGGCAATTTTTACAAATTGATCACTTCCCACGGTCCCAATACTTAAGAAATAATCATTAATTTGCTCGGTGTCTAATTGTGAAAGTTCTTGTAAATTTTGCAAATTAAAAGCATAAAAGGTATCAAATAAACGTTCATCAAGCCCAGATAATAATGTTTCCAATAGCGCTGGGTCCTTTTCTTCTCCATCCACTGTATGAATTGAAAATTTGGAATCTGTTCGTTCAATCCATAAATCGCCTTCGGGAGTATCTATTAATAAAATACGCCCACCATATCGACTACCTAATTTAGGTTCATAACGATTGAGTTGATTGACACGACGGTGTTTGGTCGGAAAACCAAATAAAATACTTCGGATAAAAGATTGTAAAGTTGATTTTCCAGCTTCATTTGGACCATAAAACAATTGTAAGTGTTCATCAATTTCAAAGCTTTGGTCAACCCATTTACCATAACCATAAATATCTAACTTTTTAATTTTCATGGTTATCCTCCTCCGATTCGATACTCAAAGTTTGCAGTAATCGTTGATTAGCTTTTTCGATCGCATCATTTTTTAAATCCTCGGTTAAAACACTATCTCTTAACCATTTTCGCATGACTGGATGCTTCGTAATCTCTTTAATGACTGTATCGTATAATGTTCCATCTTTAAATTCTTGAAGAGTCGCTAAATAGCTCTCATTCAATAGTTGGTCATATTCAAAAACCTCTAATTGATTATCCGTGACTAATTTGATTTTAACTACTTTAGTAAAGCGTTTCGCCTCATAATTCGGTTGAAATACTTCTGCTAATTGCCCAGATTCAATTTGTTCTTGTAATGCATTGGATAATTTATGAGCATCATTCAAATGAATCGTTAATAAATAAGACTGCTGAGTCCCTTCAGATTCTGCTTCATAATTAGTAACAATGTCTTGAATTTCTGAAATAATCCGCTGTTGATCCCAATCATAGTCGCAATATAAATTAGCTGTTTCCCAGACAATGGATGCAAGCGACACAAACTCATTTAAGGTAGGTTGATTTTGACGTAATTCGACAATATAAGCGCCTTTATCTCCCGATTCTTTAGCATTTTTTCCTTGAATAATACCTGGATATTGAATTAAAGGGACTTCATTTAGCACCATAGCTTGATGAATATGGCCAAGTGCCCAATAATCATATTCTTTGCTTAACAAATCTTGTAAGCTAAAAGGTGCGTAATTGGCTTGTTCGCTTTCAGTGGAATCTAAAGAACCATGTAATAAACCAATGGAGAAATCAGTTGTTCTCGGATTAATCGGATACTTTTCAATCATTCGTTCTTTAATCCAACGATGATTATAGCTAAAACCATAAATGCGGATCGTTTCATTATTTTTAGTGGTAATATCAAAGTGCTTCACTAATTCTTCCTCGAATAAATGAACATTGTCAGGATAATTCATTGATAAGTGATTCGGCTCGTAATAATCATGATTACCATGGCCTATGACGACTGGAATTTCTGCTTGTTTTAGGCGATTCATTTGCTGAAAGAAAAAATGCTTAGCCGCAATAGTTTGCTTAGTCGCATCATAGATATCGCCTGAAACTAACATTAAATCTACTTTTTGATTAATCGCGATTGAGACACATCGTTCAAAAGACTCAAAGGGAGCTTGAATCAGCTTTTGTTGTAATTGATAATCTTGTTTAGCAATCCCACTAAAAGGAGTATCTAAATGTAAGTCAGATACATGTAGTAATTTCATAGCTGACTCCTTTCAAATTTGTTTTAAAAAATACCAACTGACGCAAATCGACTTCGATTGACACGCAGTTGGCAATTCAGATGCAAAATAAACTATTGTTCGTTATTTTCGCTATAAACTTCTTGCAATGGTAATGTAATGATGCGATTAATGTCTTCCATAATTTGACTTAACTGACGTTCACTTTCCATTAATTTATTAATAGACTCATTGGCCATCACTTTTTCTGAAAGTTCTTGATAATCTTTAATTTCATCTTCTGTTGGTTGTTGACCAGTCATTTGCTTCATTTGGAAACTTTGTCCCATTTGTTTAAATTCTTCAAATAATTCATTAGAAGCACTATCTTCTTGAATTGCTTTCATTGTTTCTACTAAATTTTTATAAGCATCTAAGTTACGTAAATCACGTTCTAATTGATTAGCTGTATCATAAATGTTATTTTGTGTCATTTTCTAGTCATCTCCTTTTAAGTTACGTTACTATCATATCAAAATATAGACCATTCTACAATGAAATTACTAAGTAAATTATTTTTTCAGTTAGGATTTTTTAATTGTTTTAAAATGGCAATTCAACTGTCTCTAACCATTCGCTAGCTGATTGCCATAATTCAGAAGCCTCGTTGCCTAATCTATCAACGACTTTATTTAAGGTTTCCCCAGCACCTTCTAACCATGCTTTAAAGCCATCGCCAAAAATATCTTCATCGATAAAGTTACTATCTGCTTCCATTTGTGATGCCATTTGAACATTGAAAGGTGTTTGCGGTGAACTTAACATCAAATTAGTTGTTTGAATATTGAATAGACTCCCCATCCCTGTCGGCATCAACTCATCTAAATTACCATCACCAACACTATCTAAACCAACCCAAGTAACAATGGTAAAGTCTGGTGTATAACCTACCATCCATTTATCACGGGTTTGCATATTGCCTTCGCTCACTTCAGTCGAACCTGTCTTACCAGCAATTAATCCATAATCGGGGCCAGCACCATAAGCCGTTCCATAGCCACCATAAGTATCGAGCATCATACTCGTCATATCAGCTGAGACATTGGCTGTCATCACCTTATATTTCGTCGGGTTTTCATTATTATAAACGACTTTACCACTTGGGTCTTCAATACGACGAATAAAATTACTTTCTAAACGCACGCCATCATTACTAAAAGCAGAATAGGCTGATGCTAATTGCTGTGGTGAAACACCGTTTTTCATGGCTCCTAAAGCAAGTGTTAAGGACTTATCTTCTTCTTCGACCTTAATACCAAATTGCGCTAATTTATTAACAGCAGTATCAATTTTAAATTGATCCATTAAGTAAACCGCACTGGTATTTTTACTTTGAGCTAAAGCATAATAAAGTTCAACTTCACCGGTATCGGACACTTGACGGTCATAGTTTTCTGGTGCGTAGTTATCACTCCCATATCCTTTTACAACATCGGGGACCATCGAATGGATGGTATAACCTCTTTCCAAGGCACTCACATAGACCGCTAGAGGTTTAATCGTCGAACCAGGAGAACGATACATATCGGTCGCACGGTTGAAGCCACGATAGGTATATTCGCCACGTCCACCATAAACCGCCATTACCCCACCTGTCTTAGGATCAACTACTACACTAGCACTTTGAACGGTTGGATCAATCCCATCATCACCAAAAATCCAGTCATTCGTATAAGAAGAATCAATCGCATTTTGATAGTCTGTATTTAAATACGTATAAATCTTATAACCACTTGAAACTAACACATCTTCAGGTATCTTCGCTTTAGCGACTGCTTCAGAAATGGTCGCATCAAAATAAAACGGATATTCATGACTCACCGTATCATAATAAGCATCATTCAGCACAATAGAACTGACCTTAATACTTTCAACATCAGACTGTGAAAGAATACCTTCTTTATACATTAAATCAGCAATAACATTACGACGATCAATCGCTGCTTCATAATCATCAATCGGATTAAAAATATTAGGTCCTTTTAAAATCCCCGTTAAAACCATACTTTCATTATAATTTAAGGTGGCGGCACTATGTCCAAAGTAACGCATCGAAGCATCCTCAATCCCCCAGACTCCATTCCCAAAATAAGCATGGTTTAAATACATCTCTAAAATTTGATCTTTGGTATATTTCTTTTCAACTTCTAATGCCAGGAAAAATTCTTTTAATTTACGATTAAACGTTTGATCTAACGTTAAAAACGCATTTTTTACTAATTGCTGTGTAATCGAACTTCCCCCACCACCGGTAGTGTTACGATTGATAATTAAGCGTACAAATGCCCGCCCCATCCCAATTGGGTCAAAGCCGACATGTTGATAAAATCGTTTATCCTCGGTATTGACGACTACTTCACGCATCGGCGTTGAAATGTTTTCTAAACTAACATAACTCCCTTTTTGATCACGTAAAGTACCGGCTACTTCATCATTGATATCTAAGACTGTTGTATGAGACATTAACGCTTCCTGTAATGTATCTACGGAAGTTGTTTTCGCAATCAGAACTAAATAACTGGATAAGATTAAAGACAGCGTCATCCCTATGAAGATGAGCCATTTCCATCCACGATAATAGCGCCATAAATTTTTGATGCCTTGCCAGATATGACTCGACTTTTTTTGATTAGCCATTTGCGGCACCACCTTTCTTTCATCTATTTCTTCACTTACTATATTATAAAATAAATTAGAAGAAAAATTGACTATCCTGCTACTAATTTGTTAAATATCGATTAAATTCATGTAAAATAGTAAGTACTTCATATTTAATCACGAAAAAAGACTGGGAGCAAGTCCCAGCCCTTCATCATCTTTTATTACAACTAATTAAGCATTCGTTTTTAAACGCTCAACTTCACGTGCAATTTCTACTTCTTCATTCGTTGGAATATTTAATACCACGACTTTAGAGTCTTCAGTTGAAATAACCGCTTCTTTACGAGTATCATTACGTTCTGCATCAATTTCTGCACCGAAAACAGTGATACCATTGATAACATCTTCACGGACAGGAGCTGAGTTTTCTCCAATACCAGCTGTAAAGACAATCGCGTCAACACCATTCATGACGGCAATATATTGACCAATGTATTTTTGAACACGGTTAATAAAAATGTCATATGCAATTTTAGCACGTTCATTTGTTTCTTTTGCAGCCATAATTTCACGCATATCACTTGAAATGCCAGAAATTCCTAGTAAACCTGATTGTTTTTGGAAGATATTTAACATTTCATTAATATCGGTAATTTCTAATTTTTTCATTAAGAAAGGAATGATTGAAGCATCAATATCACCAGTACGTGTTCCCATTGTCACCCCAGCTAAAGGTGTGAATCCCATAGAAGTATCCACTGCTTTACCACCTTCAACCGCAGTAATTGACGCACCGTTACCTAAGTGACAAGTAATAATTTTTAAATCTTCAATGTTTTTACCTAACATTTCGGCAGCACGGCGACTAACATAGCTGTGACTCGTTCCGTGAGCTCCATATTTACGCGCTTTGAAATCTTCATAATATTCATATGGTAAACTATATAAATAATTTTCAGCAGGTAAAGTTGTATGGAATGAAGTGTCAAATACTGCTGCCATTGTTGCATTAGGAACGCGCTCTTTAAATGCACGCATAACTGCTGCTTCCGCTGCATTATGTAATGGTGCAAATTCCGCTAATGCATCTACTTGTTCGATTACTTCATCATCTATTAAAGCAGATTCTTTAAATAATTCGCCACCTGCCACTACACGGTGACCAATTCCCGTAATTTCATCAAATGAATGAATAACATTATTAGCTTCTAATTGTTCAAATAAGATTTCAACAGCTCGATCGTGAGTTGCGATATCCTCCACTAATTTCACTTCTTGGTCGTCACCATATTCTAATTTGAATACAGAGTCATTAATCCCAATACGTTCTACTAATCCCTTAGCGATGACTGTTTCCTCAGGCATCGTATACAATTGAAATTTTAAACTTGAACTACCAGCGTTCACTGCCATAGTAATAGACATTTAACATGTTCCCCATTTCTAAATAATTTTACATAAGACCATTATAACATGAAACGCTTTAATTTTTTAGTAGTAAATTGAAAAAAGTGTTATAAAATTTGTGAATAGAAGCATGATAAGCTAAAAAAAGACTCCGATTGTACCAATATTTTCGCCTCATGTGATTGTGAAATAATTAATCAGTTTTTAATCAGATAGCCGTTTACAGTTTTATTTAGCGTGGTATAATGGTTGATGAATAAAATAAAAAATTAGGAGCTCTCAATGAAAAGAATAAATGATTATCTCAAAATGGAAACATCAACCATTATTTTCTCAATCGTGATGATTACTTTAGGTTGCGCAATCTATGCGGTAGGTATAAATAGTTTTGTTCTACCTAATAAATTTGCCAGTGGTGGCGTGTCGGGTATTGCAATTATTTTATACTATATGCGCCAAATTAATGTTGGAGCTACCAACTTTATCCTGAATGCGATTTTACTACTTATTGGCTGGAAATTTATTGAAAAGAGAACACTGGTCTTCACTATTTATGCCTTAGCTATGATGAGTTGGTTCATGGAAATTATCCAAACACCTAGTTTCACCTCCGAAAATGTCTTAATTTCTTCGATTGCTGGTGGCGTCGTCATGGGGATTGGTATGGGGATTATTGTCCGTGGTAATGGAACAACTGCCGGAACCGATATTATCGCTTTAATGTTGAAAAAATTCTTTGGTTTAGGATTTTCACTAGGTGTCTTCTTAATTAATTTATTAATTATTATCGCGAGTTCCTTTGTTATTGGTCTAGAAAACGCGATTGTAACGTTAATTATGAAGTTTATTGCTAGTTATATGATCGATGTATTCACAGAAGGTTTTGACCGTCGCAAATCGTTAATGATTATCTCTGAAAAACAAGACGAAGTAGCGCATGCTATTATTGAACAAGTTGGTCGTGGCTTAACAGTTTTAAAAGCCTATGGTTATTACAGTCATCGCGAAAAAGATGTTTTATATGTCATTGTGAGCCGTCATCAGGTGGTGCAAATTCAACGATTAATCTCACAAATTGATGCTAAAGCCTTTGTCACTATCTCCGATGTCCAACAAGTAATTGGTCAGGGCTTTACTTTCTACAATGCCGACAATCGTAATAAACGATTTTATTCAGACAATGCCAATTATTAATAAATACTAAAACTAAGATACAAATACCAATGGCAGTTATCAAGAGGAAGCCATCTGTTAAAATACTTCGCTTATAACATCCCTCCTCGTAATATATATTTAGAAGGTCATTT
>NZ_KV805752.1:0-3698 GCF_001811625.1 Globicatella sp. HMSC072A10
GTTTCTATATACTTGGCTATTGGGCGCTTACGTATATTATGTTAAATTAGCTAAGTCTTCGGAAGAATCGCAGCATGGACATTCGTCATTTCATCTTGGATCACCAGTTCCTAATCAATTTTTTGATGGTTTAAACCAAAATATTTTAGGTTGATCTTATTTCAAATGGGTTAAAGTGGCCTCTGGCTTCTTTTCCTAAAGTTTCAGATAATTCTATTACCCATTTCTCCTAATTGGAATGTAGAGCCCAAGCTTTTTAAATATTGTTTCTGCATGATTGTTATAGATTTCTTTGACTTGAGATTGAATTTTTAATATTAATTTACTGATATATCTCATAAACAATTCTTCCAATCAAATTTTAAATTTGTAACAAAAACTCTTGTTTGATGTGGTAGATTTTTTATAAAATAGGAATAAATGGAAACAGTTTAATTACAGGATGATGAATCAAGGTCAGGAGTAAATTTTAGAGTATAATCTCTCTATACAAACTACGGAGGTCGGAATATGAGGACTTATGAAAGTAAGGAAGCTTTAAAAAATGAGATAAAGATAGCTTTTGAAAAATATATTTCAGAATTTGATAATATCCCAGAAGAATTAAAAGACAAAAGAGTGGTAGAAGTTGATAGAACGCCAGCAGAAAATCTTGCCTATCAAGTAGGTTGGACTTCTTTAATTTTAAAATGGGAACAAGATGAGAAAAATGGACTAGATGTCAAAACACCATCTGATCAATTTAAGTGGAATCAACTTGGAAACTTATATCAATGGTTTACAGATACCTATGCTCATAAATCGTTAAAGGAACTAAAAGAACAACTATCACAGAATATAGAGGATATTTATATTATGATAGATGAATTAACAGATGAAGAATTGTTTAAACCACATATGAGAAAATGGGCCGATGGCGCAACAAAAACAGCTATTTGGGAAGTGTACAAATTCATTCATGTCAATACGGTAGCACCATTTGGAACATTTAGAACTAAGATTAGAAAATGGAAAAAAATGGTGAGTTTATAAATTAAGCTAAGGAGTTAATGACTAGAAAAATAAATACCAATCTAGCAAACCATAAAATACATTCGATTTATCTCGGATGGTTTATTATACATTATTCGGTTTGCTTGTGAAAAGGAGCTAAGGACACGAATTTCAAATGGCTTTTATATTTTGACTAGTAATAGGCATAGTTCATTACGTTAAAGTAGCGAATTTTAAGGAAGGTAAATGGTAGGAAGATTTTATTGAGTTTATAGAAAAGTAACACAAACAATAAATTTAACGTTAAAGAAAATTTGACAACAAATTAAAGTTGTGCTATATTACAAATAACAAAACATAGAAAGGGGAATAGTTCTTGAAGGAAGTTCATATCTTAAACACTTTAGAAGAGATAAATATCGTAAGTGATCCTATAAGACTTAAAATAATTATGACCCTAGGAGCCACACCTAAAACGGCTCAGGATTTGTCAGATACTTTAGGTGTTAGCCGATCAAAAATCCATTACCACTTAAAAATATTAGAACAGAATGGCATTATAGAAGTTGTGGATACAGAGTTAATTAATGGAATTACGCAAAAATATTTCTTACCAGTAGCCAAAGCTTTTATACCAAATAGCAACATATTCAACAATAATTTTGAAGAAAAACAATTAACTTTCAAAATTCCAAGCAGAGTGTATGATTCATTTGAAGAAGAATTAAATGAACTCATAAATAAGTATAGTAGGGAAGACGAAGACGACGAAAACTTCCAAGTGCAAATTTATAAATTATCTTAAAAATCTATAAATATCTTAAAACCAGTAAGTAAAAGCTTACTGGTAAAAAAAGAAATAACTGTCAATAAAAGCTAAACGTTAAATATAAGGAGTATGTTCAAAATGATTAAAAGAAAAGATTTCTATGTCCTACTTATAGGACGACTAATTACAAATTTTGGTGATAGCCTTTATGCTATCGCTTCAACCCTATTGGTTTATCAAATGAGCGGGTCTACAGTATACTCAGGTATAACGCTATTTTTAACTTCATCAACTGCCATAGTTCAATTGCTTCTAAGTCCCATTTTGGATAAGATTAATATGAAGAAGTTTTTGATATTATCCCAATTTATACAAGCTATTTTAATATTAATTATTCCAGCCTTGTATTATTTGGAAAAATTAAATGTCTACCACATTATGGTTTTAATGCCAATAATATCCTTGATTAATCAACTGGTTTATCCCGGACAGATTTCTTTACTACCTAAGATTCTTTCCGAAGAAGAACTTGTAACAGGAAATTCTTTAATGACTATGGCTTATCAAGGATCTAATGCAATATTTGACACCCTAGCAGGTTTTATTATATCTATCTTTGGCTTTATGACCGCTTTTTACGCTGATAGTGTCAGTTTCATTTTAACTGGGCTTTTATTTTGCCTTTTATCAAAAAAGCTAAGCCATTACAATGAACGAGGAAATAAAAATGAAGGGTCTCTAATTAAAAGTCACTTTAAGGGTCTTAAAGAAGGTTTAGACTTATTTAAGGATTCTAGGATTTTTGCTCTCATTCTTGGTGTGGTCTTTATAAATTTCTCTGCCACATCTATAAGTGCCGTTTTACCAGCTTTTGCTAAAGATGAGATCTTTTATAGTCTTATGCTTGCAGGTATGGGTGGTGGTGTCTTACTAGGTTCTTTATTTGCTGGTTTTCCAAAACTAAAGGAAGTAACCTTAGGAAAACTTTATGTTTATGGAATGATTATCGTGTCCTTAGCTTGGATATGCGTTTCTTACTTCGATTCAAATATTAAAGTTGCAGTTGTCTTGTATGCTATTGGTTGGTTCGTAGTCGGTATAGTGAATGTTTATGCTCAAACCATGGTGCAGATGATTGTACCAAGTGAAAAAATTGGTTCTGCTATGGGGGCTATGGTTGGTATTTCTACCTTTATGGCACCATTCGGAGCTTTGCTTGGTGGATATATAGGAGAGTATTTATCAAGTCCAAAAGCAATACTAATTGCAAGTATAATTATACTTCTAGTTGCGATTTACTGGGCTTTAAATGAGAATATTAGAAAACTCCCAGCTGTAAATAATTTTCATGAGGTATTTGATGTTGAGAAATAATAAATTTGAAATTACCTATGATGAAGTGAAAAAATTCATGCTAAATTTCTGTTCAACTTATATAATGAACCAACAATAAATAGTATTGAAGTAAATAAAAAGGGAATAATAGAAATGATTTCAATATTAAAGACAATAGGATTTTTCAATACCACCAACACTTTATTATTTATGGTTTGAATAAATAATGAAAATATAGGAGTGTGTATGATTTATGATGTGAACTTAGAACAAAATGTTTGTTTGCTGGGTATAGTTCTAAATCCACAGTAATGAAACAAAGGTTTAGGAACGGTTATACTTGAAGATTTAATTGAAATTGCTAAAAATTCATTGAATGTTACCTCAATTAAAAGTGTTGTGTAGTCACGATCTTAATAGCCATTACGATAAGTCATTCTATTGGGATCACGTTAATAAGCTTCGTTAACTAAGTATTCATCCCGTTCTTTCTCCATCCGTAGATTTAATATCTTGGTTAAAATACTCTTAGATAGGTTGTCTTTTACTTCTACGTCAATTAAGTTTTAAATTTCTTCTAGATTCAGTGTAAAATGTACTT